>JAFZGC010000137.1 GCA_017555595.1 Paludibacteraceae bacterium
AATATAGAAATAGCCCACGCCAAAGCGTGTGCGTATCACTATATCAAGGAATGTTGGAAACAAAAAGTGTCGAAGTTTTTGAGTTACTCCCTAATAAGCAAAACGCTTTATATGTTTATGTCTTTTTAGACCGTTTTATTCCATAGGCAATTGATTTTGAATTTTACCCTGCAAAGGTACTACAATATTTCAATATATGCAAGAAAAAGTACTAAAAACTTGTAAAATTAGTATGAATTATAAATAAGGACTATTCTTCTCAGCAAATTCATAGACCTTCAACAAGTCTTCGACAAGAGTGTTCGAGAATTGGATAGAACTCTCGACAAAATTGCCTATAACATTACCTTGTCCCATGTCACAAATTTTATTAAAATAGAGGGGGAACTAAGAGATGGTACGGAAGTAATAACGGAATGATAACGGAAGAAATGGGAGAAAAGATACACCTAACTGTACAAATAGCGTTTTCAAACTAAATCTTAATTCAGTTACCCAAAGAAACAATACTTTTTTTTGTTTTTATGGATCAACATCTATACTTATCATCGTACCTTTATACGCTGATTGGTGTAACGTTACATCCATACACTGATGCAATAATTGTTTAGCACGCATCACATTGGCTGAAGCCTCAACACGCAAACGCAACTGGCGCACATACTGATTGTTACGCCTTGAAACTTGCGGCACTATCACACTTGACACACGCTCGCCAAATATCGTGCGTAATCCTATCATCAGTGCATGAGCAGTCTTCTCCACACGATTCATATCACGATGGCGCAAAGTAATCATAATCATCCGAGTAAATGGAGGAAACTTAAAGATTTCTCGCTCTTCAAGTTGTTGCCCATACACCCCTTTGTAATCATGCTGACGAAGGTACTCATACAACGGATGGTTCACATCAAAAGTTTGGATCATCACATCTCCTCGCTCACCCGTCCGACCAGCACGACCTGCCACCTGCTCCAACATTTGATAGGCATGTTCTACGCTACGATAATCTGGACGATTGACCAACATATCCGCCTGCAATACCACGACTAGACTCACGCCATCAAAATGCAAGCCCTTAGTAACCATTTGCGTGCCAATCAAGATATCCACCTCATGCTTCGCAAAACGATCTATAATAGTTTGACAGCCATCCTTACGGCGAGTCGTATCCAAATCCATACGTGCCACTCGGGCATTCGGGAATAAGATCTGGATCTCTTCTTCCAATCGTTCGGTACCCACGCCATGTAGTTTCCATGCAGCACCACATTTGGGGCAATGTGTAATCAGCGAAGGACGATGGGACATTGACGATTGATTATACCCACAGCCATGACAAGTCAAGAAGTGATTCGCCTTGTGATACGTCAAACTCACATCGCAATTCGGACATTTAGGCACCTCTCCACAGTTAGGACACTGTAGGAACGGTGCATATCCCCTACGATTCTGAAATAATATCACCTGCTTACCCCGCGCTATTTCCTCACGTATGCGGAAGACTACAGGATCCGCAAAGTGCCCATACATTTCCTTTCGATGATACTGATGACGTAAATCAACCATTGTAATTCGAGGCAACTGTAATCCCTGAAAACGCTCCGTCATCTCCACTAAACCATATTTTCCGCTCAAAACGTTGTGATAACTCTCTATAGATGGAGTGGCAGTGCCCAATAGCACTTTCGCACCGTACCACTGTGCCATCATAATAGCTGCTGAACGCGCATGATAACGAGGCGCTGGATCTTGCTGCTTATAGCTTGGCTCGTGCTCTTCATCCACAATAATCAAGCCCAAATTGCTGAATGGGAGGAAAATCGCTGAGCGGGCACCCAAAATGAGCCTACCTCCACCCCACCCTTGAGGGGGATGGGGCGTTTCCTCGCAATTAAATTCCTTACCTTTAGGGGAGGATTTAGGAGAGGCTTGTTTCACTTCATTGTATATCTCCACTCTTTCCGCATTGCTAAACCGCGAATGATATACTACGAGTTTATCTCCAAAAACTGCTTGCAAGCGGTCGGTGAGTTGAGTAGTAAGGGCTATTTCGGGTACGAGGTATAATACCTGCTTGCCTTGCATGAGAACGTCCTCTATGAGGTGGATATATACCTCCGTTTTTCCGCTAGAGGTAACACCGTGTAGGAGTGTTACATTCTTCTCCTTCCAACTATCTCGTATCTCTTCGATTGCTCGATATTGTTGATTGTCAAGCGCGTGTGGCGTTTGTGTATCGCCATTATATTGTCGCAAACGTGAAATAGGATGCTCCTCTTCTAAAAATATATTCTTGTCAATCAATGTTCTGAGAATAGCTCCACTTACTCCGCTTTGCTCCAGCAGTACGCGTCGTTCTACTTGGTTGTTCTGTGCCATGCGCAGAAAGTCGCGCACTAATTGCTCTTGTTTTTTGGCACGTTGCAGGTCTTTGAGCAACTGCTTTTGAGATTCTATGGCGAGGTATGCAGGAGCCAATTGGATATATTGGGTCGTGGCAGCGGAATAGTTGTCATCAATGATTTCAGAAGGTAGGGCAGCCGCCATCACTTCGCCTAATGTGCACATATAATAATTTGACAACCATTCCCATAGCCGCAATTGCTGCGGGTTAACGATTGGCGTTTCATCTACTATTTGCAGCACATCGCGCACTTTCACGTTCTCAGAGACCTCTCCCTCGTGCTTACGATAGATGATACCAATGATGCTCTTCTTGCCGAGAGGCACCAATACACGGCACCCAATAGGTACTTGCGCCGTCCCATGAATCGTTTTGTGGGCGTCCAATAGCGTAGCGTCCGATACCCGATAGGTATATACATCCGTAATAGCCAAAGGCAAAATAATATCAACTAACAATGTATTGTGCATTTCAGCCGCAAAGGTAGTAAAAAATTTGCAAGTACGCAAATTTTTGGAGGTTAAAGTTTAGAGAGTAAAAGATAGAAAAAAAGAGCGCGATATCACATCGAACTCTTTTTTCATTATGAAAAACACTATTATTAAATAACACAATTACTTGCGCTTGCTATGTTCAATACAAATACCGTGCCAAACCTCTCACACAACGCTTTTTTTTATTTTATTCGATCATTTTAACCATTTTGTATCCTTTTCCATGTACACTGATAATTTTCACTACATTGTCTTTACCAATATAATTACGAAGGTGATTGATATACACACTCAACGAACGAGAATTAAAATAGGTATCACTTCCCCACAAAGTCATTAGAATACGATTACGTTCTACCGTCTTATCCATATTTTGACATAGCATAAGCAATAGCTCATTTTCTCGTGAACTAAGACGCCTCTTACCCAAGGTTTGGCGTACTGCATCAAAACATACACCATTAAGATCAAAGACCATTTCGCATGCCCTATCGCCCAAACGGCATCGACGAAGTACTGCGTCAATCTTGCAAATAAGGATATCCATCGAAAAAGGTTTCGTGAGATAGTCATCACATCCTAATTGATAGCCACGAATAATATCTTCTCTATCTGTTTTTGCACTAACAACAATGATTGGAATAACAGAATTACTCTCGCGAACCATCTTGATTAATTGCCAACCATTCATTTGAGGCATAACAATATCTGTCAGCAAGATGTCATAATGCCTCTTAGAGAGCAATTCCCATGCATCTTTCCCATTGGATGCAATATCCACTACAAAATTTTTGCTTTGCAAATAGTCTGCAAGCACGGTACTGAGATTTAGATCATCCTCAACGAGTAATATGTGATCAGTTGTAGTCATAGTCGCATAATTTTTACTATACAGATAACAAATACTATGCCAAAAGAACAAAAACAATAAAAATGCCATATTTTACCATTATTTTGCATGTCATTATTGTATAATTCGGAAATTTTATGTACCTTTGCGGCGGAAAAGTTTTCATTTGAGCAGTATGAAAGTCTTGGTGATATTAACAGGTGGTACCATATCTATGGTACATGACCTACAAACAGGATCATTGCATCCCGCAGATTTGCAAACATTCAAAGAATATGCGCCAGAAATGTTCGCAGGGGATATTCATGTAGAGATATTGCCCTTTACACCTTTGTTAGATTCTTCCGACTTAAATCCAGACAGTTGGCGTCAGATGGCACAAATGGTATATACACACTACGATGCATATGATGGTTTTGTGATATTGCATGGTACAGACACTATGGCATATTCGGCATCAGCACTCAGTTTCATGTTTGAGAACCTATGCAAGCCCATAGTATTTACAGGTAGCCAATTGCCTATAGGCGTATTACGTTCTGATGCTAAGGAGAATTTATTAACAGCCATTGAGATAGCTGCCGCATACGATGCAGATGGCAAAGCTATCGTGCCAGAAGTATCACTCTACATGGATGGCGAACTGTACCGAGGTAATCGCGCCACCAAGCGCAATGCTGAACATTTCTCGGCATTTAATTCCTATAACTATCCTGCTCTCGCTCGAGCGGGAGTACACATCACGTATAATCACCAGCTTATACAACCTATAGGAAACACGGCTCGCCCATTACATGTATTCGATCATTTTGATACGCGTGTTGCTATCCTCAAATTATTTCCAGGTATCACAGAAGAAGTGGTAGCAGCTGTATTAGACATGCCAGATCTCCACGGCGTAGTGTTGGAGACCTTCGGGTCCGGAAATGCACCTTCGCATGAGTGGTTATACCAACGCTTGCGCGATGCGGTAGATCGTGGCGTAGTGATTGTCAACAAAACCCAATGCAATACAGGTTCAGTAAGCATGGGGCAATATGCCGTCAGCCTCAATCTTCTAAAAGCAGGCGTAATCTCGGGTTACGACATTACCACTGAGGCATTACTCACCAAGATGATGCACGTACTTGGCGAACATGGTAACGACCTCAAGAAAGTTAAACACCTGCTCTCTGTGTCAGTATGCGGCGAGCAAACGGTACTCTAACAATGGAATAAATATAAAGATTAAATTTAAAGATAGGAATATATGAAGAGCTTACAACCTCAAGGTGTATGGAAGAATTTCCATAGCCTCACACAGATCCCTCGCCCTTCGGGCAAGAAAGAAGAAGTCAGTGCTTTTTTGGCAGACTATGGTCGTTCACTCGGTTTGGAAACCATCGTTGATAGCATCGGTAATGTGATCATCCGCAAGCCAGCTAGTCCTGGATATGAAGATCATCCAGGAGTTATCCTACAAGGTCACATGGATATGGTGCCACAAAAGAACAATGACACCGTATTTGACTTTGAGAAAGACCCTATCGAGGCATATATCGATGGCGAATGGGTAACCGCTAAAGGCACTACTCTGGGTGCTGACAATGGTATTGGCGTAGCTGCCGCTATGGCTATCTTAGCAGATAAGTCTGTCGTACACCCACCATTGGAGGTACTCGTGACAGTGGACGAGGAGACAGGTATGTATGGCGCTTTTGCCTTGGAAGGCGGCATGCTGCAAGGCAAGACATTGCTCAACCTCGATTCGGAGGCAGAAGGTGAGTTGTATGTAGGTTGTGCAGGTGGTGTTGACACTACTGCTACGTTTGCTTATACCCCAGTAGAGGTAGAGGAAGGTGACGTAGCTATCAAGGTGAGCGTTACTGGCTGCAAGGGTGGTCACTCGGGTTGCGACATCCACTTGCAACGCGCTAATGCCAACAAACTGCTTTTCCGATTCCTCAAAGATGTGGTATCTAACCTTGAGGCTCGTTTGGCAAGCGTAGAGGGCGGTAGCCTCCGCAATGCTATCCCTCGCGAAGCATCGGCTATCATCACAGTACCAGCAGAGGGAGTGGATGAGGTAATGGATCTCGTTGCAGAATACGAAGATTTATTCGTCAATGAATACGATGGCGTAGAGGATAATATCCACTTTACAGCAGAGGAAGTGGCATGCCCTGCAACCGAGTTGCCAGAGGACGTGCAAGACTTCCTTATCCATGCTATCACCGCTTGCCCTCATGGCGTATATCGCGTGATTCCAGAGATGCCAGACGTAGTAGAGACTAGCAATAACTTGGCTATGCTCAAGACCGAGAATAATTGTGTGACCGTATATTGCTTGACTCGTTCATCTGTAGAGTCGCGCAAAGAGGAGCTCCAAGAGATTATCCAA
>JAFZGC010000138.1 GCA_017555595.1 Paludibacteraceae bacterium
ATGAAAATTGCCGAAGAGGCATTCGCTGGCGAGAAGAAAGAGTTTCCAGCATTCGCTGCAGGTGATCAAGTGACTGTAGCTTATCGTATTAAAGAGGGTAACAAGGAGCGTATCCAAGAGTTCCGCGGTGATGTTATTTGCATCCACGGTAGCGGTGACAAGAAGCGCTTTACTGTTCGCAAGATGTCTGGTAACGTAGGTGTAGAGCGTATCTTTCCTATGGATAGCCCATTCATCGAGAAAATTACTGTTAACAAATACGGTAAAGTTCGTCGCTCTAAATTGTACTACTTGCGTGCTCTTACTGGTAAGAAAGCTCGTATTCCAGAGCGCCGCGTGAAGTAAGTAGTGTCGGATATCGGATAACGGACGCCGCGTTGCGGCTATCGGACGCGGCAAGCCGCTATCGGATATCAGATATTGCCAAATGGTGTAATGGTAGCACTACAGATTCTGGTTCTGTCTGTCTGGGTTCGAGTCCTAGTTTGGCAACAAAAAAATGGATTCCCAATGTGAGTCCATTTTTTTATTTCTAAGAAAAAGTAACACCTTTGCAAATAAAGAGTAATCATGATTCGTGTAGCAATTTTAGGTTATGGCAATATCGGTCGTGCAGCCGAAGAAGCCATCAATGCGGCTCCTGATATGGAGTTGGCTGGTATCTATCACCACTATGATTCGTTGGATGATATGCAAGCCGATGTGGCGTTGGTTTGTACGCCTACGCGCGAAGTAGAAGTGTTTGCTAAACGATTGATAGAAAAAGGTATCTGTACAGTAGATTCGTTTGATATTCATACACAGATATATGATTTGCGACAAACATTGGCGCCTATAGATCGTGCCAATAATGCCGTGAGTGTTATTTCTGCAGGTTGGGATCCTGGTTCGGATTCGGTGGTACGAGCGTTGCTATTGGCTATGGCTCCTAAGGGTATCACTTATACCAACTATGGTCCTGGTCGCTCTATGGGACATACGGTAGCAGCTAAAGCCATCGAGGGCGTGAAAAATGCTTTGTCCATGACCATTCCACTCGGTACAGGTGTACATCGCCGTATGGTATATGTGGAACTGGAAGAAGGAGCGAATGCCAAAGAAGTAGAGCAACGACTACTGAATGATGACTACTTTGTTCACGATGAGACGCATATGATTGTGGTGGAGTCGGTGGATGCACTCAACAATGTGGCACATGGTGTAAACTTGGTACGCGAAGGTGTGTCGGGTAAGACACATAATCAGCGTTTTGCTTATAATATGACCATCAATAACCCAGCTTTGACAGGTCAAATTATGGTATCTAGTGCTCGTGCTGCTATTCGCATGCAACGTGAAGGACACTATGGCGCCTATACGATGATAGAAATTCCTCTTATCTATTTGTTGTCAGGGGACGAAGAGACACTTATACGTTCGTTGGTGTAATACCACAACCCTTAAGGAAGTGAATAAAGTGTATTGAAGCGTCGCTCATTCACGCGATAGGCAATATACGCATCTGTGAGATTGTTTTGCGCCTGCAGCAGTTGTGTGTGTGCTTCTAGGAGTTCGGCTATAGTGGCTTGGCCTGCTTGGTAACTAGCTTGCGTGAGTCGATAGTGATTAGCAGTAATATCCACCGCATGTTGATGCTCTTGAATCATCATATCTGCTTCTAGCTTCTTATAATATGCTTGTTTGGTACGCATATGCAACATTTCGCCCATTTGCTCTTGCTGTAGTTGGGCGTGCTGAATGGCCATCTTCTGTTCTCGCATCTTATGACTGGTTTCCCACCAACCAGTCAGCGGAACAGACACGGATACAAAGACAGATCCATTACCCGTGTCGCTGCCTAAGTCGTTTTGTAGTATATTCGTCTGCAACTTACCATAGCCATAATGTGCACCGATGGCTACTTGTGGTAGCGCTTCTGCTAGTGCCATGCGGTGTTGCAGTTGTGCTGCTTGGACTTGCAATGCCAGCAACTGGTGTTCAGAAGTGATAGGCGATAGTTGGTCTGAACTGGGCATATCTTCGATTGGCAGTATTTGTGAGTGAGTGGAAGGAATGATTTGCACTGTGTCAGAGTAGGGGATACCAATGCCCAAGCATAGTGCTTGTTGAGCGAGTTGGAGTCCGTTGGTCAGTTGGATTTGCATGCGGCGTATTTCGGATTGCTTGAGTTCTACTTGCAATAGGTCTTTAGGCAATACTAATCCTGCCTTTACTGCTGCCGAAACAGTCTGGTATATGGTATCTAGCAAAGCCATAGTGGCGGTGAGGGTGGTTTGTTTCTCGCGAAGTCCTACTAAGAGCCAATAACTTTCTTCTACTTCCAGCAGGACGTCGCGTTGTGTGATTTGTGATTGCAGTTCGGCAGCTTCCACACCGATATTGGCTAACTGGTTTCCTGCAATAATCTTACCTCCCATATATATAGGTTGCACTGCCGTAACGCCCACTTGGTAGCCATACTGGAATAGCGATAAGTGGTTGTCTAGTCCTAAGGCAGCACCATAGTTACCGTAAAACGCAATCAGAAGGTCGCGTACAGAAGCATTACCAATATCATCAATACCAATCTCCACCATCGGATGCAGACTGTGGTAGCCCATAGCAGAAGCATTGATTTGTGGGAAGTACTTGGTCATTGCTTGTTTCTTTACCTCTTCTGCTTTGTTAACATTGAGGGTCGCTTGCTGAATCTTCTTGTTGTGCTGTTGCGCAAGGGAAAGGCATGAGTCCAATGTTAGTACTCTATCTGCCATGCCATACACACTAATCAGGAGACTGATAGACAACATTAAGAAACGATATGTGGTAGTATGATTAGCGCGCATAGATTTTCCAATATACAACAGGTAAAACTGTGATTGTGAGCGGCAGTGTGAAAATAGTGCCAAAGCAGATGACAACTCCCATTGGCATCCACAGGCTAGTTTGAGCCAAAATCATGGGCAACACACCTAATGCCGTGGTAGCAGAAGTTAAGAATACGGGTCGCATACGGCGCAAACCAGCTTGGAAAGCGGCCTCTCGTGCAGATAGGTGTTTTGTGCGCTGTAGTTCTTCTGCATATTCGTACATAATAATGGCATTGCGCACAATGATGCCAATCAGACTCACAATACCAAGCACAACGGTGATAGAAATATCCATATTGAAAATAGATAAACCTACGAATGCGCCAAACACACACAGAATAGAACTCGATAGTGCCAATAGTGCCAGTGACACTTTACCAAAGTGATAGAGCAGTAGTACAAACATGACCAATAGCGCCGCTACAACACTCCAAAGTATCTGCGGGATCAGTTGTTTATTGATAGCGCTGAGTCCTCCGTACTCAATGCTAACACCTTCGGGCAAGGAGGATAGATGCTCGTTGATCCATTGTTTCACTTTTCGTTCTGCATCCACTTGACTAGTCTTGCCGCGCAAGTCACAACCGACAGTGATGGTACGTATGGAGTTGTGTCGCTCAATAGAGGCATGATGCCATTCGGGGGAGAGTGTAGCTATCTGGCGTAGTGGCACCCATACGGAAGGGTAGGCAGTAGGTACCATGATATCCTCTAGCGTATGGTGATTCAGTTGGTGGATATCTTCGGTGTATAGCATTACGGGTACTTGATAGTCGCCTTCCCAAATAGTGGTGAGTGTAGCTCCTTCTGTTACGGAACGTAGATAGAGTGTAAGCATGGTTTCTGTAATGCCCAATCGAGAAGCCTCTGGTTCGCGCAATGTAATGCGTGTTTGGGCGGTAAAAGCATCGTAGTTCGAATGTACCCATGCTAGTTCGTGTTGAGCGGCCATAAACTGCTTAATAGAATCAGCAATAGGTAGCATGGCTTCCCAATCATCGCCTTGAATCTGAACTTCCAAAGGATTGCGCGCAGCTTGGTAATCCAACTGTTTTAATCGTACATATGCGTTGGGGAAGTAATGCTCGTAGTGGGGTGCCATTTCCTGTAGCAGACTAGCGGTAGCTTTGGTGGATGTGGTATTTACAATGAATTGTGCATAGTTAGGGTGTGCCATTTGGGGTGTATAGGTGGCATGAAAACGGGGTGATGCTTGTCCTACAAATGCTGTTATAGATGTGATACGCGCATCTGTGCGCATCATTCTTGCCAACGAATCAGCCACCATAGCCGTTTGCTCAATAGAGGCATTCTGATCTAAATGAATCTCCACCGCAAAACATTCTCGCTCAGCTTTGGGTAGTAGTTGTAGGTTGTGCTGTGTGAGCAAGAAAAGACCAATGGCGATGCATACTGCAAGCATGGTAAAAGGTACCCATACGCGTTGGAAACATAGACTCAGCACACGGTGATACACGCGTTGTAGCTTTGAAAAGAAGAGTTGCTGTACCCGTTCAAAGCTGCGCAGATCCTTGGTTTGCTGACGGTGAATGAAGCGCGTAGCCATATACGGGGTTGCCCATACAGCATAGAAGATGCTTGCAGTAAGCGCAAAAAGGACAGCGTAGGGGAACAACTGGATGAAATCTCCCAATGGTCCGTTGATAATCTTTGTCATCGGGAAGAACATGCCCGATATGGTGCATGTAGCTAGCGTCATAGGCACAAACAATTGCTTGGTGCTAACGGCGGCAGAATACCAGCGGCTATGCCCTTTTTCCAACATGTCGGTGTAGCCATCAATCACAATCACCGAATCGTCCACAATCATACCCAAAACGAATATCAGTGCTGCTAATGTCACGGTATTGAGTTCGATGCCCGTGATGTACATCAATCCGATACAGACTGCGATACATACAGGCACGCCTGTGCTTGCCACCAATGCAGTGCGCAGAGGAAAGAGCAACAGCATGACTGCTATTACCACGATAATGGAGATGAGGATATCTTTCAGGAAGGATAGCACCGAGTCGTTCACTACCTTAGGTTGATCAGTGATTCGGTGAAAACGAATATCGGGTGGGAACGTAGCGCGTGTTTGTTGTAGCTGCTGCTCTACGTCGTTTCCGAAAGCTACGATATTATTGCCTGGCATCATCTCCATATTCACAATCACGCAGGAGCGTTCGGGTTCGAGCACGGCATCTTTGTCTCCTGTGTAGAAGGAAACAAACTGTTTGGGTTCTTCGTATTGTCGTTTGATAGTCGCAATATCCTGCAGACGTATGGCTGTGCCAGACACGGGATCTATCCATACGATTTGCTCGGCAATCTCTTGTTCGGATGTGTATGGGGTGGCTACTTGTAGGGGTTGGCTGCTGTGGATATTGCCTCCTACAGTGCGTAGTCCACGTAGCATGAGGGACATCTGTAGGGCGGTCTGGTCAATACCGTAGGCAGACAGACGTGCGGGGTCGATATATACAGCCACCTCTTCGTGCTGTGTGCCCAATACCTTGATACGTCCCATTTCGGGTATTGTGCGTAACTGAGTACATAGTTGCTTAGCAAACGCTTCTAGTTCACGTGGACTTCGTTCATCGCTCTCTATGGCCAGTAGCATGGATGAGGTGTTGCCAAAATCATCTATGAGAATAGTCTGTAGGACACCAGGGGGTAAACTTGTCTTCTGAAACAATTCTAATCCCGCTCTGATCTTTGTCCATGCGGTATGGCTGGAAGCCACCGAATTGCGAAGCATTACGTACGCATACACCACTCCGTCTTCCGATATGGAATAGGTGTTTTGTTTGTCAATATCTTCGAATCCATTGAGATAATTCTCCAACGGAATAGTCACTTGTTCTTCCACCTCTTGAGCCGTTGCGCCAGGATAGATGGCTGCCACTACACCTTGTCGTATGGTGAATTGCGGAAACTCATCTTTATTCATCTTGGGCAATGAATAGATGCCAAACGCAGTGAGCATCAATACGATGAAGAATACGATGCTCGGATTGCGCATAGCGCTTTGTATGTGATCGCGTTTGCTCACAAAAGTCGGGTTTTAAAAGGTCACAGGTGCTCCGTTGTACATTTTTTGATAACCACTAGTAATGATTACATCGCCGACAGATAGTCCACTGGTTACTAATACACCATCGGTGGTGTAGGATCCCACCTCTATCTGACGGCGTATGGCTTTGCCATTGTCCACTACCCATACCACGGTGCTATGTGTCTGTGTGTGAATACAAGTGGCAGGAATGATGATGCCCTTGACTTCCTGTGTTTGCAGTTGTATTTTTCCCACCATACCAGGCAGCAGCTGACGCTTCACTGATGCTGCAGCATGGGTCAGTGTGGCTGTGACGGTGTAGGTATGTGAGAGACGATTAGCAATGAGATTTTTTTCGGTAACGCGTATCGGTATATTGGATACGTGTAGCGCTTCGATGGACATGGTGCCTTGGTCTCCGAGGGAGATGGTGCTGATATCTTTCTCTGGCACATCGAATGCCACTTTGTAGTCCTGGATATCAAGCAGGGTGATGATAGGCACCGCAGGCGCAATGTTTTGTCCTACTTGCAGGTTACATTCAGCCACGATGCCATCTCGTGGCGCGGTGATGGTGCAGTCGTCTAAACGTTTGCGGGCTATGGCTAACATGGATTGTGCTTGTTGCAATTGGCTGCGCAGTTCCACCATTTTTTGTTCGGTTACACCGCCTTGCTCAAACACTTGCTGTGCACGCTGATAACCGTCGGTGGCTTGTTGTAATGTGGCCAATGCTATTTGCAACGAGTTGTATGCCTGAATGCTGTCGATGACCAGTAGCACGTGTCCTTCTTTCACCTGTTCGCCGTTGGAGACATAGAGATTAGTAATCATTCCGCCGATAGGAGAACTGATTGGAATAGAAGCACTTTCTACCATTTTTCCTATATAAGAATGAGCATTGATTTGCTTTTGCTCTGCAATGAACAGTGTCTCCACATAAATGGGCTTTACCTCTTGTTGGTCATTGGATTTGATTCCACAACTATTCAGGTATAGCAAAAGGGTAAATAATATGAAGCAATGGATACGGCGCATAATCATCAGTTCTTTTTAGCAAGCATGGTGATATTGTTGCCTTTGATTAGTTTGTTTCCTCCCAGTTCCTTGCCTGAAAACTGCATCTTGAATTCTATGGTTTCACCATATACATTGCCATATCCATATACATCCGTTTGGTATTCTTCTGTTTCGGTGAATTCAATAATTTCTCCCCAGATGTCGGAGTTTTGCGATTGATAAGTAATGATAACCGTGCGGGAGAATGGATCCAACTCCAATTGATTGTCGCTCAATCTTGCTTTGGTGGTATAGGCTTCACCGTTGATGGTATTGAAAGTGAGCAAAAACGTGCTATCTTGCAGAAAAATCACTTCCATTGCTCCTATCTCATTCGGCAGCGAATATACTTGTGTGCCGTCTTTGGTTACTTGCCCACTTAACTTGAAGCTGTATTCTCCCACTATAGTTTGTGATGGGGATTCGCAAGACGGAAGACCCAATATGATACAAAACAGGAAACAATACGTAAAAAGTTTTGCTGGTTTCATTGTCGCATGAATTGTAATTTGTTTGATTATGTTATCCTCAAACAAGTTGTTTTTAGTATTTCGCCTAAAATAATAAGGACTTGTTCTCGGTGGTATAACAGTAGTGTAGTGTGGAGTTAGCGGCGGCGAATACCTTGCATTTGCTGCATCTTCTTCATCATCTTGCTGGTTTGCTCAAACTGCTTGAGGAAACGGTTGACTTCCACAATTGTTGTGCCTGAGCCCTTAGCAATACGATTCTTACGGCTACCGTTGAGCAACGCTGGGTTAGCGCGCTCCGCAGGAGTCATGGATGAGATGATTGCCTCAATTGGTTTGAATGCATCGTCGCTGACCTCCACATCCTTCAGCGCCTTGCTCATACCTGGAATCATACCCATCAGATCCTTCATCGAACCCATCTTTTTGATTTGCTCAAGCTGTGACTTAAAGTCATTGAAGTCAAACTGATTCTTAGCAATTTTCTTGCTGATACGGCGTGCCTCAGCCTCGTCGTATTGCTCTTGTGCGCGCTCCACGAGTGATACCACGTCACCCATACCCAAGATTCGGTCTGCCATACGAGATGGGTGAAACACATCTAGCGCATCCATCTTCTCGCCCGTACCGATGAACTTGATTGGCTTTTGTACCACAGAGCGGATGCTGAGGGCAGCACCACCACGCGCATCACCGTCTAGTTTGGTAAGGATAACACCGTCAAAATCAAGACGATCGTTAAACTCTTTCGCCGTGTTTACAGCATCTTGACCCGTCATGGCATCTACCACGAAGAGGGTCTCTTGTGGGTTGATAGCTTGCTTGATAGCAGCTATCTCTTGCATCATCTGCTCATCCACAGCCAGACGACCAGCAGTATCGACGATAACTACGTCATAACCATATACTTTAGCCTCTTGGATGGCTTTTTGTGCTTTGATAACAGGGTTTGCCTCGCCTTCACCGGTATAAACTTTCGCGTTGATTTGCTCACCTAATACACGAAGTTGCTCGATAGCAGCAGGACGATACACATCGCAGGCAACCATCATCACCTTCTTGTTCTTCTTCGTTTGGAGATAGTTCGCCAACTTAGCAGAGAAAGTGGTCTTACCCGAACCTTGCAGACCGCTCATCAGGATGACTGAAGGGCTACCCTTGAGGTTGATCTCAGCAGTCTCGCCACCCATGAGGTTGGCTAACTCGTCGTGAGTAATCTTTACCATGAGTTGTCCTGGGCGTACGGCGGTCATTACATTCTGACCCAGTGCTTTAGCTTTTACCTCATCGGTGAATTGCTTAGCGGTCTTATAGTTAACATCGGCTTCAAGCAAAGCCTTGCGAATGTCCTTTACGGTTTCTGCAATATTGATTTCGGTGATACGACCTTCACCTTTGAGAATCTTAAATGATCGTTCTAATCTTTCTGATAAATTGTCAAACATAGTACTCCATTTTAATTTAGCGCACAAAGGTACAATAAAAAATGCACATATACAAGAAAATTGGGCGAAAGTTTACTTTTGAGCCCAATTTTCCTGTGTATGTATTGTATGAAACTAGTTCTATTATCTATCTTTTCGAATGATACTTCCTCCTACAGCCATGTTTTGTTTGATAGTTGGACTGCCTTTGTAGGTTATTTTGCTTGCGCCAGCTGCTTGTGCCCAGAGTTCGCGTACCACATTCAGTTCTGCCTTGCTGGCACCAGCACAGTTAATGTGCATAAATTGAGCTACCAAATCCTCTGCCTCAACTTCTCCTGCACCAGCAATTGTGATGTTGGCTTGCTCTGCTGTACCCTCCAAATCCAATTTGCTTGCCCCCTTTGCTTCCACCAGAAGATGTTGTACATTCAAACGCAAATCAACCTCAGCTGCACCATTGATGTCGAGTGCGAAATTGGGTTGTGCCAGCACCTGATTTTCTGCGGTTTCTATTTTACTTGCACCATAGACCGTTAGTTTGCACAAATTGGGCGAAGTAATAGCAAAATCAATCATTACATCATCTACAGGTATTTGATTAGATGTTTCAATATAGAGTACACTATCATGTACTTCCGCTTTGATGACATCTTCATATACTAACGCGTATGTTTGGTTGGTAGTCAGTATAGTGGATGGTTGTGTACCATTGTTTAAATACAATTTAGCTGCGCCCCGCAATTCAATGCTGTGGTATGGCTCCAATTGAAGTTCAGAAGTTATAGTATCCCCTCTTTCATCTACATCCAACTCATCCCATACCATGGTTTTTAGAATTTCAGGAGCCATGTCGTATGATTGATATAAACGCACGAGTGATACTCCCCAGAAAATGATAGAAGCAATCCAAAGCAGGATAGTGATCCACCAGAATCGTGCTTTAGGTCCGCGTCGCGTGCGCATGTATGTTACTAT
This sequence comes from Paludibacteraceae bacterium, assembly GCA_017555595.1. GTDB lineage: Bacteria > Bacteroidota > Bacteroidia > Bacteroidales > Paludibacteraceae > Colicola. The sequence goes on from JAFZGC010000138.1 coordinate 9,842, forward strand.
GGTATGTACTATCATCACGATTGGCAGTACAATAATCAATATAAGTGCTACTACCAAAAACGGAATGATTATTGCTCCTCCATCCACTAAGAGGCCAGCAAAAACAGGGAAAATCGGCATAACTGTTGCTAAACTAGTTGTACCTGCAATTGCCACGCCAAACAGAGATAGTACAATGGCAAAGAGAATAGCCAGTCCTACGAAAACCATGGGTAATGCCAATATCGCCAAGCTTACATTGAGTACAATACTCATCACGCGTCCGCAACCTGCATGTTGTGATTTATCTACTTTCACTTTTGGACGGCGGTTCTCGCCAAACTCTGCTGGTGCGCCAATCTGTGATTGGATACTGCGTACCATATCAAGGGTGATGACTTGTGCATTTTTAGCGAACAATACTTTTTGAAAGAGCTCTGCGATACGAGCTTCGATATCTGTCATCACTTCTTGACGGTCGTTAGCAGGTAAACGCATTTCTATGTCTTGTAGGTATTCTTTTAGCGTTTGATAGGCATCATTGTCAATATGATATACCAACCCATTTAGGTTGATTGTACGAGTTTCGTTCATAGTGTGTGGAAATTATTGGTTTGTTATTTGATTGATTGCTTGGCAGATAGACTGCCATTCCTCGTCGAGTTGGGTGAGTAATTGTTCACCCCCCTCGGTTAGCGTATAGTATTTACGAGGTGGCCCCCCGGTGGATTCTTGCCAGCGATATGCCAGTAGCCCTTCGTTTTTCATGCGGGTAAGTAATGGATAGAGTGTACCTTCGACCACCAACAGTTCGGCTTTTTTTAGGGTTTCCAGAATATCAGAAGCGTATGCCTCGCTGTGGCTAATGATGGACAGGATACAATACTCCAATAGTCCTTTACGCATTTGACTTTTTAGATTAGATAGCATAGTTCTGTTGTTTCGATTAATCAGCAATTTGATCGTAGTTGGGCATCAGAATCATTAAGATAATGTAGAGTAACAATCCTGGGAATCCCACGCTGAAGATGCTTAGTACAGCGTATATTACGCGAATTAACGTGGAATCTACATTAAAATACTCGGCGATTCCGCCACAAACTCCCGCCAAAATGCGGTTAGAAGAACGATACAGTTTTTTCATTGTTGTATTTATTTATATTATGTTTAGTCGTCCAATCGTAGAAATTTGCCGTCCAAATTAAAGAGCAGTTCCAAGCCGTTACCTAATTCGACTTCGATAGTACGCCTGCCAATAGCATATTTGACTGCAAAGTGGTTGGGGTGGTGTTGCTTGAGGTAATTGGCGATGATATCAGGAATGATTCCTTCGGGTACTGGGTAAATCTCGCCATCAATAGACTCAAAATTACCACTTTGGTCAAAATCGATTTTAGTTGCATTTTTCAAATACACTGTAAATTCATAGTGTAGTCCATCCCTTTCTTTTTCAATGTATGCTATGTCAGCAGCATTGAAATGTTGTTGCATGAAACTTTGTGCCTGTGCTGGCAGTTCTGAATAGGCGATGGTGTGTTCATGATCTGCGCATGCAGTCAATGAAATGAATAGGGTTGCCATAATGGCTAATGCTTTTTTCATAGTAGAATAATTAAATGGTGAATAATAAGTTGGTTTTATTAAACGCCAAAAACAAAAAGTGTGCCAAGCCCTTTTCTTTGTTTTCTGGTGCAAAGGTACTATAATTTTTAATACTATGCAATACAAAGTACTAAAAGTATTGTAAAAACAATAGCAAATATAGTTTTTTCTATTTTTTTTTCAAAAATATTTGGTCATGTCAAAAAAAAGCAGTACCTTTGCAGTCGATTTTGAGAGGGATGTGTGTTTTTTAACTTCTGAAACTCTTAAAACTAGCGCTTTGCGCACATGGTGGCTATAGCTCAGCTGGCAGAGCATCGGATTGTGGTTCCGAGTGTCGTGGGTTCGAGCCCCACTAGTCACCCCAAAAAAAAAGAGAGTCTTTCGGACTCTCTTTTTGTGTATCATTATAGGTGGCTTTACTCTACACTTTGCTTGTGATATTTGAACTTGAATGGTTTTGTTGTGGCGGAGAACATCTCGTGTTCTAATGCCAAGACGAGTTGAACATCGAAGTAAATCTGTTGTTTTCTTCCACTCTTAGTGATGACATCGAACATGTCGCACATAGAAGCAGTAAGCATTTGTCGTTCAATCTGCACTTGTAGAACATAGTTGATAACGGTATATTCATCTGCTATTTGCACCACATGCATGGCTGTCTCTGGGGAGTCCGCGTCTCCTGTAGAACAGATGGCGGTCAAAATTTTAGTAAACTTCCATGAACATCTTATGGCAGTTTCTAGGTCAGTCTCTTGATTAGTCAGACTAAAACGATATGCCAAAGCCTTCATGTCCAAAGGCGAGTGGAGTAGGTGATTATCAAGGAATGCAATAGCCGCAGAGTCGCCTTGCTCGTTGTAGATAGTATCCAACTTATTGGCATCTAGTCTTTTAGGGATATATCCATAAAAGGCAGAACCAAAATATACCGTTTGTAGGTCTGTAGTAGATAGTGTGCTATCCATCTGAAGAAAACGTTGTAACAAAGCCTCGTATTTCTTCTGACCTATGCTTTGAATCTTATCGTAATCAGGGATTAGAAATGTTTCCGCTGGATGTTGGATTTTACGCACGGGGAGAGCCATACATTTGATAAAACTCATATTAGTATATACCTTATCTGGAGAGAAATATAGTCCCCAACCTTCCAATTCATCGTATGCTTCTGCAGACCAATAATGCCCTCTTGTTGTTTCTTTAGACATATTGCCTTGGCAGTCTCCAATGGATTCCATGGGGAGTATAATAGAATCACCATTAGTGCCAATGATGGTATATCCATTACCATTCCATTTCCATGTACACTGGTCAACCAACTCTTGAAATTCACGCATACCAGGCATTTCTTTTCCTGAGTACTTCTCAGTAGTCTCTTCAAAAGTATATACACCTGGTTCGTTTTGGTCAGCCCACAAGATACCACTTGGTAAACCTAGATCTACATAGCGCGTCTCTTGTGCCATCATCATGGTTACTACTAGGCATACGATGATTGTGAAAATAGTTTTTTGTTTCATGGTGTTGTGTTATTGGTTGTTTTACTTTTGCATTTCCGCTTTGTGGCTTTCTACTTGTGCTTTGATGTCTACCCATGCTTTTTCGGCAATAGGCGTGATGTTAGTGTAAACCACGGATTGCTCTTTCAGTTCCTGAGTAATGAATTGGAACTGTGTATCTAAGGTATGGAGGCATAAGACCAATGCCATAATCACGATTCCCCATTTGGCAGTACCAAATAGTCCACCTAGTAAGCGGTTGAGCCACCCCAACTGAATTTTTTGAAATAGTTTGGATAATAAACGAGCTACGATGTTCAGGGATAAGGCAATGCCAGAGAAAAGCAGTGCATAGGCAATAACGATACATGCAGCTTCGTTCCATGCAAATTGTTGCATTAGCCAACTAGCTAAAATAGCACTCCACCAGCGTGCGCCTAAATAACCCAATATAATTGCTACAATAGAGGTAATTTCTACAATCAACCCTTTCATCAGACCTCTTACGAGGCCGATGAGAAGGGGTAGAAGGATAAGAATATCAAGCCAACTCATAAATTAGTTGATAGTTTAAAGTTGAAAGTGTAAAGACTAGGATTAGTTTTTAGAGTACTCGTACCCTGGCTTGTAGTTGCCATTGGCGTCATATAACCAGTGATCATCGCCGTCATACAATTGTAAATCATCCAAAGAACGAATACTAATTGACCAATCACTAGCTTCTGGTGGGTATTTTGAATAGTTCTTACCATTGTCGTAGTAGAATCCTAGAATACCTACCACATTGCCCCAATAATTGTTTGCAGGCAAATAGAAATGCGCATATTTAGCGTATTCAGAAGTTGAAACCAGTGTCCATTTGTCTTGTGCATCCTTGATTATTCTGCCTTGAGGGTAGTTCATATTCTCTGTTGTAGGTGCAAATACGTTTGCTTCAGTATCTATTTCTGGATCTCCGTTTGTGCAATTTTTAGGTGTTCCATTATTATCTAACTGTCCTGTAAAGTGTACATTTTCGATGCAAACCAATTTAGCATCCCAAGAACGTGCCTCAATGAGACTTGTAATGTGGTTGTAATCAGTGATTTTCAATGTATCGTAATACAATTTGCTTTTATCGGGTGTGCCAATGCATTGGGTGCGTGCTTTGAAAATCGCGAAGGGAATACGACCTGCTGCCCAACCCACTTTCTCTTCAGCTTTGTTTGCGTAGATATTGTTGTTGTAGGATGGCAAGCAGAGCTGTGGCTGGTTGGCATATCGACCGATAGCAAGACCGTCCACGCGAATCAAAATCTCTTGTCCCAATTGGTATAGTCCACCAATAGAACCTGCATCTACAGATAGGCGGAGGGCTTGTTGTTTGCCACCAACCATTTGTTGGATACACAGGGTCTTATAGAAGTTGCCTGCATAGTCATCTGTGGTTACGCGCCCGCGCATATATATAGGTGTGTCTGATACAGGAATGGTATCGATAGAAAATAGGTAATAGTTGCCTGCCTTAGAACGCTCGCGATACAGGTCTGGCATGCAGTAGTTACCTTCTTCGGTCATATAGGCAGCTTTGAACTCCTCTATGGTGAGGCATGTGCCTGCTTCAATCATTGCATCTGCCTCTGCTTCAGAGATGTACAGTTTGGTGGGCTCGTCAGGGGTACAAGCCGCGAACAAAGCCACAAGGGCAGTTGCAATTATGAATTTTGAATTATGAATGATGAATTTCATTGTTTTCATATTGCTTAGAATTTATATTGGATATTGAGATAGAAGTTGGTTCCCCATGCGTAGTAGTATTTAGATGGGAATTTCCATGCGTTAGGACTGATGACTGAAACAATCTTGTTGTTAGTCAAACCTTGTTTGGTTTGGCGTGGCAAACGTGCTTGTTGATAACCACCTGTCTTGAAGTGGGTGTTGTTGAGCAAGTTGTTTACAGTCAAGTTGATGGAGATAGACTGGCGGTTAGGCAAGTAAATAAGTTTACCTACACTCACATCCACCAAGAAACGATTCAGTACATTGCCGTCCACCAATGATTCTTGTGCAGAATGTAGGTTGTATGGATAGTTCAATACAGGTACTCCGTATTTGTCATACATAGTATTACCATTCTCGTCTTTTGCAATCGCATTGATTTCTGAATCGATATAACTACCATTCACATGGCTGCCATCTGCACGTACTCCAGTAAATAGACCTTGCATACGGCGTGCAGGTGCATAATCAAGGAAGTTCCAGTCGAAGTAGTTGACCGTTACATCAGCAAACCACATCTTAGGGTGGAAGAAACTAAGTTTCAAGCTGGCATTCACTTGTGGACCAGTAGCTACGCGCAGACCCTTGATAAGTACGCTATCGCGCAATTCAAAGATTGGTCCTTGGGTAAGATCGTTTGCTGCACGGTCGCTTTCGTCTGCCAATGCCATACCGTTTTCTGCAGAAGTGATAGCGAGTGCGTTGCTGGTATAGCGGTAGTCGCCTACGCTGAGTACACCAGTGAGGGTGAAGTACATACCCAATTTAACAGCAGCAGCTGCCTCTACACCCATGTGGCGGCGGTTGATGCCTGTCAAGGATTGGTTAACAAAGGTACGTGCCTCATCGTCGTAGTAGCCGTTGAGCTCGGTACCGTTCCAGAATTGGGTAAAGAATCCTGTTACACGACCACGAACGAGTGGGTAGTTGAACGAATAAGTCAGGTCACCACCCGCAATCTTTTGGCTAGCACCAAAGTACTCTTCTAATACAGAAGTACCATACATTTGTGCATAAGCCACAGGGTTAGCGTGGCGATAGATACTTTCTGTAGCACGATCGTGTACACGTGGCGAGAGGTATGCGTCGCGTCCAAGGGGCGCTTTGGTCTCTGCCATAGCATTTACCTTGATTTGGTTACGACCATCAATCTTGTAGGTTGCGCCTACCTTCACAGCAGGATCTACAAAATGATAGGTATATCCTTTCAAACGAGTAGGAAGAGCATTTATATCGCTATTGAGTACTGCGTCAGCATTATTCGCTAGGTAATAGAATGCGTAATCAGGATTTAGTTTTGCCAAATACCATGCACGACCATTAAGCATATCGGTTGTGCGTTGGATAGAAGAATAAGTGAATTGCAAACCATAGTAGAGATCTACATTGTTCCAATTCCACTCGTTTTGTGCCCAAAGTTTGGCATTGATCATATTGATGCGGTAATCGTAACCAAAACGTCCATGATCTGTTATGCAGGCATTTGGATTGCGCATGTCGTTTTGCTTCACGTTGGCGATATCAGCTTGTGTAAGACCAATGTTAGTAGCCAATTCCTTGATATCGCGCTCTGCGAATGGATCCACGTCAATCCATTGGTTGCCGCCGAGCAGGTCGTCCACGGTCTTGTAGTGGATACCTTGGCTACCTTTAACTTCTAGTCCTGCGGTAATGGTCAGATTCTCAACGGCTGTGTTGCGATAGTTGAGATTGATCATACCTTCTTGAATGTCATTGTGACGACGCTCCACGATATAGCGAGCTGAACCATTAGGGTTGTTGACGTTGTTTGCATTGTTGGCTGCGTAGAGTGCATCCCAATCTATTTGTGTAGCTTTGTCATCGCGGCTAGTCCAGAGGTCAACGAGAGTATTGTAGGTGTTCATATCAATGGATGGACCAACATAGCCATAGTGTGAATCACCACCTTGACCCAATTTGTCTCCATCATAGCTCTCATTGATCCAGTTGCCATTCTTGTCAATCTGTCCATCCCAGAGGAATGAAGGTAGATTGCGGTAGTAGTCTGGACGAGGGTCTGTAGCGTTGTAGAAGGTCAGCGCAGAGTTACTATACATAGAATAGTGATAACCCACACCTGCCTTGAGGAAGTTTTGCTCATTGATTTTCCAATCGAAACTTGCAATCACGGTTGGGTCGTAACTATGTACGATGCGTGAGTTACGCACTTTGCCATTTTGATAACCCCAATATGGGTTGTAGTTGTTGTATCCCCAGCTGGTCTTGTTGTATTGGTTGGTTAGGTCATAGGTCTCTTGGGTAAGAGCAGAAGACTGACCGCGGCGAGTAGGAGCACCAAAGGTAATGAGTGACAGACGTTTGTCTTTGCCCCATTGCTTCTCCGCAGTAAAGAAGTAACCCACAGAAGAGTAGGAGATACCTTCGCCGATTTGACCTTTCACATCGATGTATGGAGTATAGCGCCAAGCCAATTGTGCAGTGAAAGCCCAACCATTTTCCATCAATCCACTAGAGTAGGTAGCACGTGCTGCACCTTTGTAGTTGCGGTTGGTACCTGCGAGTCCGACTTTCCAACCCTGTGCGTAGTTGGTGGCTGATTGCATGTAGTTGGTGGACTTACCCCATGAACCGAAGGTAAAGTTGCTAGCTTCCATGCCCTCCACTACCTCGCGGTAGCGAGTAGCGTCATTCAGACCGCCCATGGCAGAGAAATTGAACTGTCCACGCTCAGCAGAGTTGAATGAAATACCTTCGATGTAGTTCTGCTCATAGATTTGCTCGTATCCACGACCGCGATAGCGGGCGTTTGACCATGCGTAAGAGATAGTTGCATTAAATACATCTTGACTAGCGCTGGATGCTGATGACATAGATTGGCTCTTGCCTTCATCATCGTTGAGATCTATCTCTGCTAGATTGAGGATGACTTCTTCTTTGAGTTCGGTAGAGATGTCTGGTTGTAATACAATATCACCCAAATCGGTAAGTTGGTTTTCTACTAATTGTACCAAAAGAATATCAGAGATATAACCGTATGCCTCTACGATTACCTCTTCATCTATGGCATCCAAATAGGTTAATGAGAACTTACCTTCATCATTGGTAGTCGTTGAAAGACTTTGATTCGCTAATGTGATGGTAGCTCCTTCAATAGCTTGCTGTTCGACTGATATCAGTCGTCCTATCAATCGTGTCTGTGCTTTAGCACCCAGCACAGCAGCGATGGTCAGGAATACAGCGATAATTGTTTTGCGCATAAATGTTATTGTTGTTAGTTGTTTTTATTCTTGCCTATAGCCTTTCTCTCCCTCCCTTCCCTAAGGGGAGGGGTGGGGGAGGCTCTTAGAACTCTGCTGTCTTAGGTGTACGTGGGAAAGGAATCACGTCGCGGATATTTTGCATACCAGTGACGAAGAGCATCAAGCGCTCAAATCCCAAGCCGAAGCCTGCGTGAGGTGCTGCACCAAAGCGGCGTGTGTCGAGGTACCACCACATGTCCTTCATTGGAATATCGCGGCGCTCAATCTCTGCATTGAGTTTATCGAGGCTCTCCTCGCGTACACTACCACCGATGATCTCACCAATTTGTGGGAACAATACGTCGGTACCTTGTACGGTCTTGTCGTCCTCGTTGATCTTCATATAGAAGGCCTTGATATCTTTTGGATAGTCAGACATGATCACTGGCTTGTTGAAATGCTCCTCTACCAAGTAACGCTCGTGCTCAGAAGCCAAGTCGTCGCCCCATGTGCATGGGAACTCAAACTTCTTACCGTTCTTAATTGCCTCTTGAAGGATGTTGATACCCTCAGTATAGGTCAGGCGCACGAAGTCGGTTTTGATAATAGACTCCAAGCGTGCAATCAAGCCTTTATCGACAAATTGGTTGAGGAACTCCAAGTCGTCTTTGCAATGCTCCAATGCCCAACGTACGCAATACTTGATAAAGTCCTCTTCGAGGTCCATCAATTCGTCTTTTTGGATAAATGCCACCTCTGGCTCAATCATCCAGAACTCTGCCAAGTGGCGAGGAGTATTGCTGTTCTCCGCGCGGAAAGTAGGGCCAAAAGTATAAATCTTACCCAATGCCATAGCTGCTAACTCGCCCTCCAACTGACCTGATACGGTCAAACTGGTTTGCTTGCCGAAGAAATCATCTGAGTAATCAATCTTACCCTCCTCATCTTTCTTGAGGTTGTAGAGGTTCTTGGTAGTCACTTGGAACATCTGTCCTGCACCCTCGCAGTCACTCGCGGTGATGATTGGAGTATGGAAATAGAAGAATCCGTGCTCGTGGAAGTATTGGTGGATAGCCATTGCCATATTGTGGCGAATGCGGAACACAGCGCCAAAGGTGTTGGTACGTGGACGCAAGTGCGCGATGGTGCGCAGGTACTCCATGCTGAGTCCCTTCTTTTGCAATGGATATTGCTCTGGGTCGGCGGTGCCATATACTTCGAGCTCGGTCAGCTGGATCTCTACGGCTTGTCCGCTACCTTGGCTAGCTACGAGATGTCCTGTAGCAGAGATACATGAGCCTGTTGTTACAGGCTTGAGTTGCTCCTCTGGGAAGTTTGCCAAATCTACTACTATTTGAATATTTTTGATTGTAGAGCCGTCATTCAATGCAATAAAACTTACATTCTTGTTGCCACGACGGCTTCGCACCCATCCTCTTACATTGATGAGTTGACCTTCTCCTGCTAATTGCAGGGCGTTGATGATTTCTGTTCTTTTCATTATGATGGTTGTTTTTTATTTCTCAAGTCTTTTGCTTAATTCGAAGAATTAGCGCGCAAAGTTACTACTTTTTTTTGATATATGCAATATTTAATGTATTTTATCAGGTTAACTGTATCAAATTTAGTCTGAAAATACAGTTTTCTGCGTTTTGATATACCTTTTCTCCTATCTCTCCCGTTATCATTCTGTTATCATCTTCGTACCATTCTTTACTTTCCCTACAATTTGACTAACATTATACAGATAGGGAAAAGGTGAAAAAATGCATGTGTTTGATAAATTTGATACGATTGCCATAAATTAAATAGTTTTTTGTTTGTATATTTCAAAAAATAACATTACCTTTGCGCAATCAAATTACTACACCATGAAACATATGTCATTTTTTCTTTTGTTGTGTATGCCATTGATGACTATAGCACAACAAACCCTGGTACTTCCGTATAATGCAACCTCCTTGACTGAAGAGCAACGCTATGCTAATCCCGATTTTGTTGCATATCCAGCTTCGTTGTTGGATGATGACTCTATACCGATGCGATGTGTTGAGCCCGATTGTATGGAGGCGATAGATTTAGGATTATCTGTTAAATGGGCTAGTTGCAATGTTGGAGCTAAGCAACCAGAGGAATATGGTAGTTATTTTGCATGGGCAGAAACAAAACCTAAAACGAGATATAATTGGGAAAAATACCTATATTGTGAAGGTAATGCCACTACGTTGACCAAATATGGTGTGGAGGGAGCAACAGGATGTGTAGATGGAAAATATGAATTGGATGCACAAGATGATGCCGCCACCGCCAATTGGGGAACTCCATGGCGTATGCCTTCTGAGGATGAAATACTTGAATTGAAGAATAAATGCATATGGACTTATACTACGCAAAACGGTGTGAAAGGCTATTTAGTGACAAGCAAAACGAACGGCAATTCTATTTTCTTACCTGCTGGGGGATGTATGAGTCCAGATGCACAGCATCAAGATCTTTTTGGCAATTCTTGGTCCTCCACGCTTTGGCTATTTGATTATTACTCACAAATGGGTGGGCTTTTGCATTTTACATCCAGTTCCTATAATTTAGCAGGTACTAAGCGTTGTGTTGGTTGTTTAGTTCGCCCAGTTTGCTTATAATATCGGTTTATCTCTAAATATTTATTCCGAACAAGACGGTAAAACTAAGAGGGTGTGTCAAAATGCAGACACACCCTCTTAGTTAATTATGCAGTATTTAGATTAGAACGGTGATATATCATCGTCTAACTTAGCACCGTGGGCATCACTACTAAGATTCATCCTGCTCTCCACAGTTTGATGTACAGGCTGAGGCATATCATAGATATTGTCGTCGAATGCTTCGTTTTCATTTTGGAATTTAGCATACTTGCCAATAAAACGCATCCACACCTCATCAGTGGCACCGTTACGGTGCTTTGCTACGATGATTTGACCTAGTCCGCGGAGATCTTTACCTGTCTTATCATCATTATATATACGATAATACTCTGGACGGTGAATGAAACATACCATATCCGCATCCTGCTCAATCGCACCCGATTCACGCAGGTCAGATAGTTGTGGTTTTTTGCCTTCCACATTGCTGTTGCTGGAGTCGCGCTTCTCCACATTACGGTTCAACTGACTCAATGCAATCACAGGTATATCCAACTCTTTGGCAATCCACTTCAGACGGCGAGAGATGATACTTACCTCTTGCTCACGGCTACCGAAATTGGCACCATTGGCGTTCATAAGTTGCAGGTAGTCAATGATGATGAGTTCTACTTTCTTTTCGCGCACCAATTTTCGTGCTTTGCTTTGTAACTCAAAGATACTCAAACCAGGTGTATCATCGATATAGATAGGCGCACCCATGAGTTCATTGATTTTGCTCTCCATTTTGTTCCACTCCTGCTTGGTCAGTCGTCCGTTTTTGATTTTATCGCCCTCAATTTCGCAGACGTTCATAATCAGACGGTTCACCAACTGCACATTCGACATCTCCAATGAGAACATTGCTACAGGGCGTTTGAAGTTCACCGCTATATTTTTTGCCATCGACAACACAAACGCGGTCTTACCCATTGCAGGACGAGCTGCGATAATGATGAGGTCTGACTTCTGCCACCCTGAAGTGATCTTGTCGAGCTCGGTAATACCGCTGGGAACACCAGATATATTGCCCTCGTTCTTTGCCGCTTTGCGCATACGTTCAAACGCCTCCTCTATGACAGGGTCGATTTGGGTAACATCGCGTTTCTGAGCGCGTTGTGAAATCTCAAAGATGCTACCTTCCGCTTCGTGAAGCAGCACATCTACATCCTGTGTCTCATCGTAGCCTTTTTCTTCGATTTGGCAAGCCACAGATATGAGGTCACGCGCGGTGGCTTTCTGCGCCACAATTTGAGCATGATAGCGCAAGTGGGCGGCGGAGGCTACACGTCGTGTGAGTTCGCTAAGGCGTACCACACCACCTGTTTTTTCCAAGTTGCCTTGCGACTTCAGTTGCTCAACCACCGACAGAAGGTCGATGGGAGCGTCCTTAGCTGCTAAACTGCGTATCGCCTCAAAAATACATGCATTGCTGTCTGCATAAAACGATTCTGGACGCAGCAGGTCGGCTATTGTGGCGTATGCATCCTTCTCTATCATCAAGGCGCCTAACACCGACTCTTCCAACTCGGGAGCTTGTGGAGGTAGTTTGCCCATTTCGTTAGCCCCAATTTTAGGGGCTATAGTCTTTTTGCGGTTATTGCTTGTTGTCGCCATATCGTTTCAGTAGGTCATATGCAGCGGTAAAACTGCTGATTTCGTTGTTTAATACACGTCGTTCTGTTTGTGCGATTAACTGCTCCATTCGTTCGGATTTATAGAAACTGTCTAAGAGGTTTTGATTGATTGTTTCGTACATCCAATATTTAGCTTGTTGTGTGCGAAGATAATCCAGATATCCATTCTCGCGCGTGTAACTGATATATTCCTCCACCATTTTCCATACATTACGAATACCATTTCCTTCTACGGCAGAGCAAGTAACGGCGTATGGCTTCCATCCAGATTCGGTAGGGGGGAAGAGGGAGAGGGCATTCTTGAAACTGACGCGAGCTGCCTCTGCGCGCTCCACGTTGTTGCCATCGCATTTGTTGATAGCTATACCGTCTGCCATCTCCATGATACCACGTTTGATACCTTGCAGTTCATCTCCTGTACCTGTAACCTGCAATAATAAGAAGAAATCTACCATAGAATGTGCGGCGGTTTCCGATTGTCCAACACCCACTGTTTCTACGATAATGGTGTCAAACCCTGCTGCCTCGCAGAGCACAATTGTCTCGCGCGTCTTACGAGCTACGCCTCCTAAACTACCAGCCGATGGACTCGGACGGATAAAAGCATTATTCTCCACAGAGAGTTTGTTCATGCGTGTCTTATCCCCCAATATACTACCTTTGCTGCGTTCGGAAGAAGGGTCAATGGCCAGTACTGCCAATTTTTTTCCTTGTTGGCATAGCATGGTGCCAAGTGCTTCTATAAAAGTAGATTTGCCCGCACCTGGTACGCCTGTGATACCTAAGCGAGTAGCATCGCCTGCATGGGGGAGGCATTGCTCTATGACTTGTTGCGCGATGACTTGGTCGCTCGGGAGATTGCTCTCTATCAACGTTACTGCTTGACTGAGCAAGCGCATGTCACCGCGTAAGATACCCTCCACATATTCATCGGCAGAGAGTACTTGTTTGCGACGGCGAAAAGTGGCGTAGGGATTTACACTCGGCAAATTCTCCACTCCAGCATTGACCGTCAGACCTTTGTATGCAGCACTATTTTCTGGATGTTTCATCTCGTTTTGTTGTTTGGGCGTCCAAATTTCGATTGCCGATATATGGACGTTATAATCACTTTACTACCCAATTGAGTTGAACGTTGATAACAGGATTGTTCGGGTCATTAGTTATTAATGTCAACACACGTGCATATTGTGCAATTGCAGTATTAGCATCGGTGGTCAATTCTATTTTTATATCACCTTTGCGACCAGATTTGATAGGAGTTCGAGGTACGATACAATGAATGTTAGGATCGCTAACAACTGCACGTCTTACGTACAAAGGATTGATACCTACATTGGTAAGTGTTAATTTTGTCATTAATTTTTTACCTCTAATTACTGTGCCCAATTCTACTTCTTTGCTTACCTCTACAATTGGTGATTGCTGACGCTCTTCCACGCTAAGGTGTGAGAAGTCCTCATTGATATGGGCAGAAAGCGCAATTTGGTATGTGTCTGATAAATCCTTGTTGTTATTGACCATTACATACACCTTTGGAGAGATAGGACCTATGGGGGCTTCATCTGTTTGCAGCGCAAATTGTAGTTGACCTGTTTCGTTTGGTGCTACAATAGGCAGCGTTACATACGGATGGATATATGAATATTCGTTTTCTAAAAGTACGTCAACGGTAATGGGTTTATCCGTTTGATTAGCGTATTCAATATAAAGCATGCGATTATTGCCTTGTGTTAGTTTACCAAAATTGAGGCTCTTACTCTTTAGCGAAAGTTCACCCATCTTAATTGGATATGCGTTTGTTGACTTAGCTGGTTGTGCAGGCTTAGGTATCACTTCGCCTTTGATGTATAGCTTCGTTGTGGCTTCTGTGGCATTGCTGGTAATAGTGATGGTCTTTTGGAATCGTCCAGGTCTTCCACTCGGATTGTAAGTCACTGTGATTTCGCCTGTTTGTCCTGGCTCAATAGGCTCACGAGTCCATTTGGGAGTAGTGCATCCGCAACTAGCACGCACATTGCTCAAAACGAGTGGACTCATACCTTCGTTCTTGAATGTAAAGATAGTGGTAACACGTCCGTCTGCTTCGTTAATCTTACCAAAGTCATGAGTCGTTTTGTCAAAAGTAATAACTGGTGTTTGACCAAAAGCAGTGGTCGCAAGCAATAGAGCCACTGCGAGAGTGAATACATGTTTCATGTCGTTATTTATTGTTTGTTATCTACTATATTTTCGCACTCACATACTTCTGCTGTGAGTGCACGGTTGTCTATTTTGGTTACATTGACGGTGTTCACACTGCCGATGTTACGCAGTTGCATACACATCTTTCCCAACATAGTCGTGTCAAAGAGCATGAGTTCTATCTCGCATGTGAAATGGTTGCCGTCTGAGGTGACATGCAGGTCGCTGATATTGGTTTTATACTCCTCGCTCATGACCTTCATAATACGCATTAGGACGCCAAACGTATCTGTACCTTTGATGTATAGTGAGACAGGTTTCGCCACTGTATTCTTGGCTGTTTGCAGCGTGTGTTCCTGTTTGCGGAAATACTTTTTAAGGCAGTCTTTGGCTTTGGCTGTAACTGCAATCTCCAGCCACTCAGGCTCGGGCTTCTGCTTACTGGAGGTGAGGATCTCTATTTGGTCGCCACTCTGCAGGATATAGTCAATGGTGCGAGTGGTGCGATTGACGTTAGCGCCGATGCAATGTTCGCCTAACTCGGTATGCAGCAGGAAGGCGAAGTCAAGTACAGTAGCACCTTGTGCGAGTGTGCGAATATCTCCACGTGGCGTGAAAACAAAGACCTCGTGTCGATAGAGATTGAGTTTGAAAGTGTCCAAGAACGCGATAGCATCGGGATCGGGATTAGCCAATACATCTTTGATTTCGCGTAGCCATTTATCCAGCTCGTTTTCGCTCTCTCCGCCCGCTTTGTAGCGCCAATGTGCCGCCAGTCCGTGTTCTGCTAACTCGTGCATGCGATTGGTGCGAATTTGTACCTCTATCCACTGCCCGTGTTGCCCCATCACGGTCACGTGTAGTGCTTCGTAACCATTGGCTTTGGGGGTAGAAATCCAGTCACGAATACGTTCGGGGTGTGGACGATAAATCTCGGTAATGGCGGAGTAAATCATCCAGCACTGGTCTTTCTCAGAGAACTGCGAGTTCGGTTCGAATACGATACGTGCAGCGAGTAGGTCATATACTTGCTCAAAGGGGATACCTTTGGTAATCATCTTCTTGTAGATGGAATATACCGACTTGGTGCGAGCGTAGAGCTTGAACTCATACCCCATCATGGTGAGGTGTTTGCGTATGGGGGCTGCAAACTCCTCAAAGTTCTCCATTTGAGCGTCTTTGTTTGCCTGCAACTTGGCTTCAATCTCTCGGTACAACTCCGGGTGCTCGTATTTGAAACTCAGGTTCTCCAACTCAGTCTTAATCGGGAAGAGACCAAGCCGATGAGCCATGGGTGCATAAATGTATTGGGTCTCAATGGCAATCTTTCGTTGTTTCTCGGGGCGTTGAGCTGATAGTGTACGCATGTTATGAAGCCTATCAGCCAACTTGATCAACATCACACGGATATCATCCGACATGGTTAACAGCAATTTGCGTACATTTTCCGCTTGCTTTACTGCTTGATCTACAAAAACGCCTCCAGAAATCTTGGTCAAACCTACAACGATACTCGCAATCTTAGGACCAAATTGATGCTCTATATCCTCCGCAGTGTATTCAGTATCTTCTACAACATCATGTAGTAGGGCTGCGCAAATACTCGTACTACCCAAACCAATCTCCTTAACCACGATGCGAGCTACGGACAATGGGTGCATAATGTATGGCTCACCAGACAATCGACGCACTCCTCCATGTGCTTGTTTAGCAAGGTGGTAAGCGCGAGTGATAATCTCCACCTTTTGGCGGTGACTTGTATGAGCGTAATCCGACAGCAATGCTTGAAACTCACTCTCTATCAAAAGATCTTCTTCCGGTGTAAAATCACTGACTACCATAGTAATTTGTTATTAAGGCGCATAGTAACGCAATTTGACCTGCAAAGGTACAACATTTTTTACATATTTGCAAATGTTATATCCTGATTTTTCTAATTCTGATGTTAAATACAACAAAAATGGAAAATAAAATGCTGAAAATAATAACATATTTTATGATTTGTTTGGTAGTTTCAGAAAATATTAGTACCTTTGCGGACTGATTGTGTATTATTAGATAGCAAAGCTTATGGAAATATCTACTCTTGATTCATTTTATAACTTCTTATTTATCCTTAGTCTTGTTGGCTTGGTAATTTTTGTGGCATTGTACTTTGTGGATGCTGGTTATGGCAAGATGCGTACCGAGAAGTGGGGACCAGCTATTAATAATAAGGTGGGGTGGTGTCTAATGGAGATGCCAGTGTTTTTTGTAATGCTATATTTGTGGGCAAAGTCTGATGTGAAATTTCAGTTGCCTTATTTGGTGTTTTTCTTGATATTCCAATTCCACTATTTTCAGCGGTCATTTATCTTCCCATTTCTTCTCAAGGGAAATAGTAAAATGCCTCTTGCGATAATGGGTATGTCAGTGATATGGAATCTGTTAAATGGTTATATACAAGGCTATTGGCTTTTCCATCTCGCGCCTCATTGTATAAAAGAAGGTATTATTCCTAATATCTATTCAGTAGATTGGCTTGCCGATTGGCGTTTCATACTTGGTGTGACTATATTCTTCCTTGGTTGGATCATCAATATGCACTCTGACCATGTGATTCGTCACCTGCGTAAGCCGGGCGATACCAATCACTATCTGCCTAAAAAAGGTATGTATAAATTTGTCACCAGCGCCAATTATCTAGGTGAGATCACTGAGTGGCTTGGCTTTTCTATTCTGACATGGTCATGGGCAGGATTGAGCTTCTTCTGGTTCTCTTGCTGTAACCTCGTTCCTCGTGCGAACTCCATCTATCATCGTTATGAGAAAGAATTTGCCAGTGAATTCGACAAAAAGAAACTCAAACGCATAATACCGTTTATATATTAATGATTTAGGAATCCAGATGTTGGACTCCCAATAACCGAAATACAATAATGAGTAACCTTCTCTTCACCGAGCATAAACTCGGTCCTATCACTTTGCGTAACCGCGCTATCCGTAGTGCCGCTTTTGAGAACATGGCATACGGCAATAAACCAAGTCAAGATCTCTATAACTATCATACAGCTGTAGCCCGTGGTGGTGCAGCTATGACTACAGTAGCCTACTGCTCTGTGACACGCTCGGGTGTGTCCTTCGATGGCCAACTCTATATCCACGATGAGATCAAAGAGGATCTAAAGAAACTTACCGACGGTATTCATGCTGAAGGAGCAAAGGCTAGTATTCAGCTTGGTCACTGCGGTAATATGACCCACTTCTATACCTGCGATTGTTTGCCAGTAGGTGCAAGCACAGGTTTCAACCTCTATTCGCCAACCCTCCACCGAGCGCTCAAGAAAGACGAAATCAAGGAGATCGTTAAGGCTTTCGGTCACGCTGTGGACTTCTGCCGCGAGTGTGGCTTTGACTGCGTAGAGATTCACGCGGGTCACGGCTATCTCATCTCGCAATTCCTTTCTCCATACACCAACCGCCGTCGCGATGAGTACGGAGGTTCGCTCGAGAACCGTATGCGCTTCATGAACGAGGTGATGGCTGAGGTTATGGAGCACGCAGGCGACGATATGGCTGTGGTGGTGAAGACTAATATGTACGACGGATTCAAGTCTGGTCTCAAAGTTGAGGAGTGCATCCGCATCGCCCAAGAGATCGAGAAACACGGTGTTCACGCGCTCGTCCTCACCGCAGGCTTCGTGAGCAAAGCACCTTTCACCGTCATGGGTGGTGCCATGCCAATCAAGACCCTCGCGCACTACATGAACCCTTGGTCTTTCTGGTGGCTGCGCCTTGCATTGCGCTTCGTAGGTCATTTGATGATCCCTACTGTGCCATTCAAAGAGCTCTTCTTCCTCGATACAGCAAAACAATTCCGCAAGGCACTCAAGATGCCGCTTATCTATGTAGGTGGTGTCATGGGACGCGAGAATGCAGAGACCGCCCTCGCAGAAGGCTTTGATTTTGTGCAGATTGGACACGCGTTGGTGCGCGATACTGACTTCGTGAATAAGATGCGCGAGGAGCAATATCACTCCGAGTGCAAACGCTCTAACTACTGCGTAGCGCGTATGTACACCATTGATATGAAGTGCCATGAGTGTGCTACCGACGTGCCTAAGTACCTCAAGAAAGAGGCAAAGAAATACGAACAAATGTGGTATCCTAATTCTAAATAATTACTTGTTCCTTCCTTGTTAATTTCGAGACAAACACGGCAACGACAGGAAGGATTACTAAGGAATTATAAAGACAACTTCGAAACTATGTTAGCATTAGTAACTGGCGCATCATCGGGTATTGGCCTGCAATATGCCACCCAACTCGCGCGCGATTATCATACTGATCTTCTGTTGGTTAGCAACCAAGAGGAGGAACAAAAGCAGGTAGCTGCTGACTTGGCAGCTAAGTATGGCGTAAAGACTATTCCGCTCTATGCAGATCTCTCCAAGCAAGACGCAGCAGAGCAACTGCTTCAATACTGCAAGGACAATAACCTCGTGGTGGATATCCTCATCAACAATGCAGGTGTATTCTTCTTCAATCCTTATTGCGAGACCAGCATGAAGCGCATTGATCTTATGCTCAACTTGCACATGATTACAGTGGCGAAGCTCACTCGTCTTTTTGGCGAGGAGATGATCAACCGCCAACTCACTGAGGAGGAGAAAGCGCAAAAACTTTGTGGCAAACCACGCCAAAAAGGCTATATCCTCAATATGTCGTCCATGTCTGCTTGGATGGCAATGCCAGGTATTCAAACCTACAATGCCACTAAGGCATTTATCTATAATTTCTCCAAGTCTCTCTGGTATGAGCTCAAATCTAAGGGCGTGAATATCACCGTAATGACTCCAGGAGCAGTAGATACCGAACTCTTTGGCTTAGCGCCTCACTTGCGCCGTTTGGCGGTGAACTTGACCGTGGCTATTCCACCAGAGAAACTAGTGAAACGTGCTCTCAAAAAGATGTTCCGTGGCAAAAAAGCCGACATGCCAGGTGTGATCAATTATCTTTGTACTCCATTGCTCAAACACACCCCAGACTGGCTCGTATTCCTCGCCATGCGCTTCATTGGCAAGTATCAGAAATAATTCATAATTCAAAATTCATAATTCAAGATTATATGAAAACCGCTCTTATCACAGGTGTAACGGGTCAAGATGGCTCGTACTTGGCAGAATTTCTCTTAGACAAAGGCTATGATGTGCATGGCATCATCCGTCGTAGTTCAGTGGACTATCGCGAGCGTATTGCGCATCTCGAGGGTAAAGAACATTTTCATTTGCACTATGGCGATATGTCTGACTCTATGGGGTTGATTCAGGTGATTGGCAAGGTTCGTCCAGATGAGATATACAACTTGGCAGCGCAAAGCCATGTACAGGTGTCGTTTGACTCGCCTGAGTTTACTGCCGATATTGATGCTACGGGCGTTTTGCGCGTATTGGAGGCAGTGCGTGCTTGTGGACTAGCAGATACATGCCGCATTTATCAAGCCTCTACTTCGGAGTTGTATGGCAAGGTGGAGGAGGTTCCTCAAAATGAGAACACCCCATTCCACCCATATTCACCTTATGCAGTAGCAAAACTCTATGGTTATTGGATTGTAAAGGAGTATCGCGAGGCATATAACATGTTCTGCTGCTCGGGTATCTTGTTCAATCACGAGTCAGAGCGCCGTGGTGAGACTTTTGTTACTCGTAAAATCACATTGGCAGCTGCTCGCATTGCACAGGGCAAACAAGATAAACTGTATTTGGGTAACTTGTCATCGCTCCGTGATTGGGGATATGCGAAGGACTATGTAGAGTGTATGTGGTTGATATTGCAACACGAAACGCCAGAGGATTTTGTGATTGCTACAGGCGAGCAACACTCAGTGCGTGAGTTCTGTGATTTGGCATTCCGTGAGGTGGGCATTACTTTGGAGTTCCGTGGCGAGGACGCCGAAGAGAAGGGTGTGTGCGTTGCAGGTCCTGATCATTTGATAGGCAAGACTCTGATTGAGGTGTCGCCAGACTTCTACCGTCCAACGGATGTGGTGAACTTGTGGGGTGATCCTACCAAGGCGAAGAAAGCATTGGGATGGAATCCATCGAAGACTACTTTTGAGGAGTTGGTTCGTTTGATGGTACGCCATGATATGCAAAAGGTGGCTGCTGACCATGCTGCGGAGCAAGCACGCGTGAACCTCGCTGAATATCTCGAACGAGGAATAGTGAAGTAAGTATGGAAAAGACTTCAAAAATTTATGTCGCAGGTCACCGTGGCATGGTGGGTAGTGCCATCGTGCGCGAGTTGGAGCGTCAGGGCTATACCAATATTATTACGCGTACGCACGCACAATTGGATTTGTGCCGTCAGCAGGCGGTGGAAGACTTCTTTGCTGCGGAGCTGCCAGAGTATGTGTTTTTGGCTGCGGCTAAAGTAGGTGGTATTATTGCTAACCAGTCGGCATTGGCAGATTTCATGTACGACAACATGATTATGGAGATGAATGTTATTCATGCAGCTTGGCAGAATAATTGCAAAAAACTCCTGTTCTTAGGATCGAGTTGTATCTATCCTCGTTTGGCACCTCAACCTATGAAAGAGAGTTGCTTGTTGACCAGCGAACTGGAGAAGACCAACGAGGCGTATGCGTTGGCAAAGATTTCGGGCCTGAAGTACTGCGAGTATTTGAATCGCCAATACGGAACGGATTATATCTCAGTAATGCCAACCAATCTTTATGGTCCTAACGATAACTATCACCTTGAGCATTCACACGTATTGCCAGCATTGATTCGCCGCTTCCACGAAGCGAAGGAGAGTGGGGTAGATACTGTGACTTGTTGGGGTGATGGATCACCACTTCGTGAGTTCTTGTATGTGGACGATTTGGCTAACTTGTGTGTGTTCTTGATGAACAACTATTCGGGTAACGAGACTGTTAATGCAGGTTCGGGTAAAGAACTGACGATTAAGGCTTTGACTGAATTGGTGGCGAAAGTAGTAGGCTATAAAGGTCACATTGAGTGGGACACCACCCGCCCAAATGGTACACCACGCAAATTACTGGATGTATCAAAGGCGAAGGCATTGGGCTGGACTTATCGCACCGAGTTGGAAGATGGTATTCGCATGGCATACGATGACTTTTTGAATAACCCTATGCGAGCGGAGCGATAGATTTAGTTTGTAATGGGCATCGAACAAACAAAAAAGCGGGAAGTGGTTGTAATCAATTACTTCCTGCTTTTTTGTTAAAGTTAATTCATTTATTCCTGTGGGCAGGCGCCGTCGAAGCAGTAGGTGCAGACGCGGTCTTTAGGGAGGCCGATGGCGGCGATGAGGTCCTCAATCTTGGTGTATTTGAGCGACTTGAGGGCGAAGCGGTCACGCAAGGCACGGATCATGCGTTGGTACTCCAAGGAGTCGGTTGTCGCATATGCCTTGATACGCTCAGGGTTGTTGGCTGCCTCTTCGCCCTCCAAATCTGCAATGATGCGGCGGGTGATGAGCTCCATATCCGACTTCGAGGTGGTGAAGTTGGTAAATGGACAGCCATACATGATCGGTGGGCAAGCGATACGCATATGTACATCCTTGGCTCCTGCTTCCAATAGGCAACGGGTGTTGTCGCGGAGTTGTGTGCCACGCACGATTGAGTCGTCGCAGAAGAGGATACTCTTGCCACGCAGGATAGCGTAGTTATGGATGATCTTCATCTTAGCGACAAGGTCGCGTGTAGCTTGTTGCGATGGGGTGAAGGAACGTGGCCATGTAGGCGTATATTTGGTGATGGCGCGTTGGTAAGGCACACCCGAAGTGTGGGAGTAACCAATCGCCATAGCAATACCTGAATCAGGAATACCGCAGACGATATCGGCTTTTGCATCGTCGCTCTTACCCATAGCATGACCACACGCATAGCGTACTTGCTCCACATTGCGACCTTCGTAGTCGGAAGTAGGGAAGCCGTAATACACCCAAAGGAAAGAGCAAATCTGCATCTTCTCATTGGGCTTGCGCAGTTGCTCTACACGGTCAGCATACACGCGTACAATCTCGCCAGGACCGAGGAAATACTCGGTTTGGAAGCCGAGATTGAAGAACGAGGATGACTCGCTGGCAATCGCATAAGCATTATCACGTTTACCTAATACAATAGGTGTGCGTCCCCATGAGTCGCGGGCTGCAATGATGCCGTCTTCGGTGAGGATGAGGATTGAACAAGAGCCCTTGATATGTCGATATACATTCTCGATGCCATCTACAAAGTCTTTGCCTTGCACGATGAGCAAACCGACTAATTCTGTGGGGTTTACGCGTCCACTACTAAACTCGGAAAGGTGCACTTTTTGTTCGAGCAAGTGGGCAACCAAATCGTCTTGGTTGTTGATCTTGCCAATGGTGCTGATTGCAAAGCGACCGAGGTGCGAATTGATGAGTAGTGGCTGTGCATCGGTATCGGAGATGATACCAATGCCCGCGTTGCCACTGAACTCGTCCAACTCGTGTTCGAACTTCGTGCGGAAGTGTGAGTTGGAGATATTGTGGATGCTTCGTTTGAAGCCATTCTCCTTGTCGAAGGTTGCCATACCCGCACGGCGTGTACCGAGATGGGAATGGTAGTCGGTGCCGTAGAAGACATCGGTCACGCAAGAAGTCGTAGATATTGTACCAAAAAATCCAGCCATGTTTTTATTGTCTATAACAACAACGATGATTATTTTATCCAACAACTTAAACAACTTAATCCAACAACTTGCGCGGCAATCAACTTCCTGCCGCGCTCTGCGGTTATTTTCCTTGCCGCTCGCAATGTTGGCGAGCGGAATGTTGTTGAAAATAATGTTGTTGTTTATTAATAATCCGAGTAGGTTATTTTGTTAAATAGTCGGTCAAATTTTTCTCGATGCGAGCGGTGAGGTCTTCGGCGGTAGCATCAAGGACGAGTTTTTCGCCAGTAATACCCTCGTAAAGTTCGATATAGCGAGCAGTGATACCTGCTACTACTTCGTCGGTCATCTCAGGTACTTGTTGTCCCTCTTTGCCTTGGAAGCCGTTGTCCATCAACCACTCACGCACAAACTCTTTGGAGAGTTGCTTTTGTGGCAAACCTGCCTCAAAGCGCTCCTCATAGCCCTCTGCATAGAAGTAGCGGCTGGAGTCCGGAGTATGTACCTCGTCCATTAGAAGAATTTGATCGCCATGCTTACCAAACTCGTACTTGGTGTCCACAAGGATAAGTCCTTGTTTAGCGGCGATCTCTTGTCCGCGATTGAAGAGAGCAAGGGTGTATTTCTCCAATTGCTCGTACTCTGCTTCTAGGATAAGTCCTTGAGCGATAATCTCTTCGCGAGAGATATCCTCATCGTGTGCACCGATCTCTGCCTTGGTAGTAGGGGTGATGATTGGGGTAGGGAACTTCTCGTTCTCGCGCATGCCCTCTGGGAGTTGTACGCCGCAGATCTCACGCACGCCGCTCTTGTAAGCACGCCATGCAGAGCCGCAGAGGTAACCGCGAACGATCATCTCTACTGGGTAGCCCTCGCAACGAACACCTACGGTTACCATAGGGTCTGGAGTCGCTTGCTTCCAGTTAGGAACAATATCCGCTGTTGCATCGAGGAACTTAGCCGCGATTTGGTTGAGGATTTGGCCTTTGAATGGAATACCCTTTGGCAGGATGACATCAAAAGCAGAAATACGGTCGCTGGCTACCATAGCGAGGCAGTCCTCACCGATGAAATATACATCACGCACTTTGCCGTGGTACACATTGGTTTGACCAGGAAAGTTAAAATTGGTTGCTGTTAAAGCTTGCATAATTTTTGTTGTTTATGGCTCGCTACGCTCACGAAAGTGGCAAATGCTTTGCGAAAATGATTCGCTTCGCTCATGAAATTGGCTAAAGCGTTTATCACTTCGTGGTTGTAGGAGATTGTTGTATTACTTTTTATCTTAGCAACGAACCTTCGTGCCTTTGGCACTCATGCAATCTCGTTTGCTCCTTCGATTACCTCACCGATTACTTGGGCTTTGTCGCCGTGCTTAGCGAGGATAGCGATGGCTTTCTCTGCGTCTGCCTCTGGCATAGCAATCACCATACCGATACCCATGTTGAAGATGTTGAACATCTCGCGGTGAGGTACATTGCCCCATTTCTCCAAGCATTGGAACACAGGCAAGATCTCCCATGAGCCTTCCTTCACGCTGAAACCCTGACCGTCCTTCAAGATACGAGGGATATTCTCGTCGAAGCCACCACCTGTGATGTGTGCTACGCCGTGCACATCGCAGTTCTTGATCACCTCAAGCACTTGCTTCACATAGATGCGGGTTGGAGTGAGCAATACCTCACCGAGTTTCTTGTCTGCGCTGAGCTCTGGATAGATGGTGTGAAGGTCAAGATTAGCGTCGCTAACAACCTTGCGCACAAGGCTATAGCCATTGCTGTGTACACCAGAAGAAGAGATACCAACGAGTACATCGCCTACAGCCACTTTGCTGCCGTCGATGAGTTGAGATTTCTCTACTACACCTGTGGTGTAACCTGCGATATCGTATTCGCCATCGCTGTACATACCTGGCATCTCAGCGGTCTCACCGCCTACGAGTGCGCAACCTGCTTGGCGGCAACCTTCTGCCACACCTGCTACGATAGCCTCTACTTTCTCAGGGATGTTGTGACCGATAGCCACATAGTCGAGGAAGATGAGTGGTTCAGCACCTTGTGCCAACACATCGTTCACACACATTGCCACAGCGTCAATACCAATGGTATCATGCTTGTCCATGGCGAAAGCGATTTTCAGTTTGGTACCTACGCCATCGGTGCCACTAACGAGCACTGGCTCTTTGATGTTGAGTGCCGAGAGGTCGAACATACCACCAAACGAACCGATATTGCCCATTGAGCCAAAGCGGTTGGTACTTTTTACATGCGATTTAATACGACTTACTACTTCGTATCCGGCTTCGAGGTTTACGCCGGCTGCCTCATAATGTTGTGCCATTATATAAATAAGTTTTAATAGTTTCAAAGTTGCAAGGTGTCAAATGTGGGTGCAAAGTTACTAAAAAAAATGTATATGCGCAAGGAAATGATTAGAAAGTTTTGTGTAATCTCTATTTTGCCAAATCGGGTATTAAATCCCCCATAGGTGATACTACATTATATTGTTTGAATAGGGGAAATTATATAAAACTATCCTTCAAATCGTTCAGTGCTTTGCCAGTATTACTATCCGCGTGTTGCATAATCTCTTCTGGTGTGCCTTCGGCTACAATACTTCCACCTTCATATCCGCCCTCAGGTCCTAAGTCAATAATATGGTCGGCTGCCAATATCACAGACGGGTTATGCTCAATAATCAATACCGAATGCCCTCTGCTAATCAATGCGTTCAGTGCTTTTAGTAGAATAGCGACATCGTGGTGATGCAGACCCGTGGTAGGTTCGTCGAAGATAAAGAGCGTAGGGCTGGCATTCTCTTGTGCTAAGAACGAAGCCAGTTTCACGCGTTGGCTCTCGCCGCCCGACAATGTGCTGCCTGCTTGCCCCAATTTCACATAGCCAATACCCACGTCTTGCAGTGGGCGTAATCTGCTGACAACCTTTTTGCAAGCCGAATCCTCGGAAAAGAACTCAATGGCTTGATTAACAGTCATTTCTAGCACATCGTAAATGCTCTTTCCGCGGTAGAGAACATCCAGTACATCTTGCTTAAAACGCTTGCCATGGCAGTGTTCGCACTCCAGTGTAACATCCGCCATAAACTGCATCTCAATGGTCACCTTACCCTCGCATTGGCACGCTTCGCAGC
>JAFZGC010000139.1 GCA_017555595.1 Paludibacteraceae bacterium
AGCCACCATCGTATGCTATCTTTATCTGGGCGACCACCGAGAAGCACAAAGTGCTGCCTACGATCTTGAGCCGCTGTCAAGTGTATGACTTCAGCCGTATCACAGTGGCTGACACGATTCATCACTTGCAGTATGTAGCTCAGCAAGAAGGCATTAACGCCAGCGAAGAGGCACTGAATGTGGTGGCACAGAAAGCTGACGGCGGTATGCGCGATGCGCTGAGTATCTTTGACCAATTGGTGTCGTTCTGCGGTACCACTATCAGTTACGAGCAAGCCATCGAAGTGCTGAATGTGCTGGACACGGACTACTACTTCCGATTGGTGAATGCAGCCTTGGCTGGCAATGTGAGCGAAGCACTTTTGTTGCTGAACGAGGTACTGACCAAAGGTTTTGATGCGGGACATTTTGTGACAGGGCTGGCACAACACCTGCGCGATGTGCTGGTGAGCAAAGATGCGGCAACCGTGCAACTATTAGAGACCTCCGACGCAATTCGCCAACACTACCAAGAGCAAGCACAGCGTTGCGCTGCCAAATGGATATTCAACGCACTGGATATAGTCAACACATGCGACATCAACTACCGCACAGCGAAGAACAAACGACTGACAGTGGAATTGGCATTGGTGAAACTCTGCCGATTGACCGAAGCACCTACACAAGAGGTACAGCAAGTGCCAAGCACAGGAGCTCAAGCACCAGCAGTCCAAACTGCACCACGCCCCGTAGCGGCTCCACAACCAGCTACTGCTCCGCAGCCAGTATCTGCACCAAAGCCAGTCACAGCAGCGGCACCACCGCCACCAAGACCAACAATAGGTGCTATGCCCTCGTTGGGAAACTTGGGCAAGTTGACCAGCACCCCACAAGCAACCGCACAACCCACAGCGGCTGCACCGAAAGCAGAAGAGCAAAAGCGTAACAACCCTTTTACACTTGACCAACTCAGAAGCGCGTGGGTTGGTCAGATCAAACACTTCGAGAAAGAAGAGCGCATGAAGGCTATGTTGACAACCTACGAGCCTGTGATGGATACTGAAACACTATTTCATATCACTGTCACCAACCAATTGCAAAAAAAGGAGTTTGCTCGATTTGGCAAACAACTGATGAATAATATCCGAGATATCTTACAAAACGATTTCATTCAGCTCAAAGTAGAAGTAGCGGAATATGTGGCATCACAAGTGGCATACACTTCTACAGAAAAATATAAACTTCTCAAGGAGCAAAACCCACACCTAGACGAGTTGCGCCAACGTATGAACCTACAATTGGAATAATTAAGAATTTAAGAATCATGAACCTTCTATCGATTTTGCTATTTTCGTTTGCGTTGCTGACAGATCTCCATATCAGCACCAGCAATCCCAAGCCAATGGAGGATTTGCAACGCTCTATTGCAGATATCAATCAGAATCCCGATATTGAGTTTGTAGTCGTTACAGGCGACCTCACTGAGTCGGGCGACCGTGCTTCTATTGAAGCCGTGAAGGCAGCTTTGGAGCAACTCGATGTGCCATTCTACGCCGTTTCTGGTAACCACGAGACTACATGGTCGGAGTCGGGTGTGATGGATTTCACGCGCGTGTTTGGAGATAGTCGTTTTGCGTTCTCGCACAATGGCATGTACTTCATCGGATTTAATTCTGGACCTGTCATCCGTATGGCGGACGGACATGTGGCACCGCAAGATATAGCATGGCTGAAGCATAACCTAGACAGCGTATCGAAGGCAGGAGATGCTCCTATATTTGTCTTCACCCACTACCCATTGCGCAATGGCGATGTGGATAATTGGTACGATGTGACCGATGTGCTACGCCAACATAATGTGCAATGCGTGATGGGCGGTCACTATCACCGCAACCTATTGTTTGACTGCGATGGTATAGCCGATGTGCTCAATCGCTCTAATCTGCGTGATAAAGATGAGGTGAATGGCTATTCCATCATCTCTATTAGCGATAGTATCCGCTTCTATGAGAAGCGAGTAGAAGAAGATGTACATCACTGGCTCAGCCTGCCATACGGCACAAAGGGATATGGGGCATCCGACACAAGTTTGCGTCCTGATTTCTCAGTGAATAAGGAGTATGAGAACGTGAAGCGCGTATGGCACAAGGCGTTGAAAGGCGGAATCTACTCTACCCCTGTCACCGACGGCAAGAGCCTATTCATTGGCGACGATGTGGGTGTGATGTATTCGCTGGACAAAAAGACAGGTACAACCAACTGGACCTTCGACACAGGTATGCGTATCGTAGGCAGTCCTGCTGTCAGCGACGGCGTAGTGGTCTTTGGTAGCGCCAACTATAACATCTATGGTCTGGATGTCCAAACAGGCAAAGAACTATGGCATATCACTACCAATCAAGCTGTTATGGGTGCTGCTACTATCCACGATGGCGTGGCGTATATCGGCGGTGGCGACGGCAGAATATTTGCCATAGATATCCACACGGGCGCAGTCAAGTGGTCGTTTGACGAGTTGAAGAACTATGTCCTTACCCGTCCATTGGTGTATGGCGACAAACTGTATTTCGGTTGTTGGGATACGCATTTGTATGCGCTCAACCTCAAAGACGGTTCGTTGGCATGGAAGTGGAATAATGGCAAAGGCAATCCTAAGCTATCCCCTGCCAGCGTATGGTCTGTAGCAGCAGATGGCAAAATCTTCATCACAGCGCCCGACCGCTATTTCACTTGCCTGGATGCAGAGACTGGGGCAGAGATTTGGCGCACGAAGGAGTATAAGGTGCGTGAGACTGTGGGCCTGAGCGAAGATGGTAAGACAGTATATTCTAAGTGTATGTGGGATACTATCGTGGCATTGGATGCGACCGCAGATGAGGTAGTGCCTCGTTGGGTAACCAATGCGGAGTTTGGCTACGAGCATAACCCAGCTATGCCTTTGGAAGAAGATGGCACTTTGTGGGTAAGTACCAAGAACGGCTTGCTGCTGGGTATGGATGCCAAAACGGGCAAAGTGCTTTGGCGTCATAAGATTGGCAACTCCATCCTGAATACGCCATTGCCATTGAGCAATAAGGAATGTATCTTCACTAGCAGCGAAGGCACGATTACGTATATTCGAGTAAAAAAATAAGGACATTAATACAAATAATTTTCCCAAACTACTTATGTGCCCAGCCAAGGGTGAAAGCAGAAACACGGCAGCCACGGATAGGCGAGAGTTGGCGCATACAAGCAAACATCGTAGAACCTGACGTAATCACATCGTCCACAAGGAGGATATGCTTATTCTTCCACTCCTCAGGATAACTCACAGAAAAAATATTCTTTACATTCTCGCTACGCTTATGAAACTGTGAGCGAGACTGATGGGGATTATTGCGCGTGCGCAATAAATGTTCGGTATCCATAGGAATATGCAAGACCTCACTCATGCCTCGACAAATATACTCCGCTTGATTGTATCCACGCTCGCGCAAACGGCGAGGGTGCAACGGCACTGGCACCAAGTAATCAATATCGTCAAACAAATCCGAATCAATATACGCCTGTGCTGCCAATCGCCCCAAGAAATAGAAAATCTGCGGATTGGGATGCGCACCGAACTTCCCCCGTTCTATCATCAGTCGGAAGTTCTGCCCCCTCTCCCTATTATAAAAAGCGAAAGCCGCACCACGCTCATAGCGAATGGTGCGACTTTCCTTATGAATCAAGTCGTGAAAAAGCAAATCAATGCCGTTCTGATCTAAGATAGCATGCTCGGTTAATGGGATAGTAGATAAACAATCAGTACATACGATTAATTCATCACCCAACAACTTTCTATCGCACGCCATGCAACAAGTTGGAAAAAGAAATTCCAATATTGCATTGCAACAATAGCGAAAGAAACGAAACATACGCACAACTATCAACGTCTTCTCATCCAGCCTGCCAGACCTGATATACCCGTTTTTTTGGCAGTTTCATTCTCTTTTTGAGGTATTGTAGAAGGAGTTGGTGCAGGAGTTGGCGTGTCGAAAGTAAATTCAATCGTTGGAGAGAGAGGATCATCGTCTTCGTTCAGATCAATAACAATATCGCCATCTTGTGGCACCAGCGTTTCAGGAACAGCAGCCGCTGTAGGTACTTCTTTTGGCGTATCAGTCATATTCTCACCGTAATGAATCTCTATAGCTTCTTCTACAGTTCTCTTACCTACCGCATCATCCAAGCCAGGTATGTCAGACACATCATATCCTGTAGCTACCAAAGTTACACGCACTTTTTCGCCCAATGTATCATCAATAGACACACCCCATTGTACTTCAACCTCATCGCCAACTTTATGAACGAAATCATGGATATGATCCAACTCCTGCATAATAATCGGATGCTCCGTAGAACAGTACAACTGCAGCAGAATACGTTTTGCACCCTCTACATCGCTATTCACCAATGGTGAATGAAGTGCCTCATGGATGGATTGCTCAATGCGGTCCTCACCGCTGGCAGTGCCCACACTCATGATAGCCACATTGCCATTCTTGAGTGTGTTATATACATCGGCAAAGTCGGTATTGATATACCCAGGCACGGTAATAATCTCCGCGATAGAACGGGCCGCATTAGCTACCACATCATCCGACTTGGAAAAAGCATTGAGGAAATTGAAGTCAGGATAAATCTGGCGTAGTTTCTCATTGTTAATAACAAGGATAGCATCCACATGCTCCGCCAAACGTGCCACACCAATCATGGCTTTCTTAATCTTCTTAGCCCCCTCAAAAGCAAAAGGTATGGTCACAATTCCGACGGTCAATATATCCATCTCTTTTGCCACCTCTGCCACCACAGCCGAAGCGCCCGTACCCGTACCTCCGCCCATACCTGCGGTCAAGAAGAGCATTTTGGTGCCATCATTGAGTGCCTCACGAATACGGTCGCGGCTCTGTTCAGCATATTCTTGCGCCACCTCTGGTCTGCCACCAGCACCCAATCCAGGACCTAATTGCAGTTTAGCAGCCACACTGCTACCAGCCAGACTCATTTTATCAGTATTGCATACCAAGAACGAGACATCTTTGATGCCTTGTGAATACATATAATTAACAGCATTGCAGCCACCGCCACCAATGCCCATAACTTTGATAATGGTATCTTGGGCAATATCCAGATCCAAATTGCTAATCACATCATACATAGTATTTTCGGATTTATAAAGTTCTTAGTATTATTCAGAAAATATGCCGATTAAGGTTGTTTGTGCATCTTTTGCCACCTCTTCAAATCGTTTCTTTAGTCCACCGACAGGATCCGCATATGGGTGTTCCTCTCGATAAAAAGCAGCCAAAATAAGTGTTCCTACCAACGAAGAATACGTTGGCTTGAGATACTCCTCATCAACGTCTTCTGTAAGCCAATGTGCATGCGATCCATATGTAACAGGCACAGTAGTCATACTTTGGACATATTGCTCCATTCCATTAAGCAGAGATGCCCCCCCCGTAATATACAGAACACCAATCTCCGATTCATATTGGCGTAGATCGTTCATTAATGGTGTTACAATCTGCTCTAAACGAGCCTTAATTGTGGATTGGAGATCTCCTGCACGCAGTAGCACCACTCCTTCTGCTGTGCTATTAGAAGGCACACGGAAACACCTACCATCGACCACCTCTTCGGCACACACACTACCATACATACCTTTCAAACGTTCTGCATATGCAAATGGCATACCCCATTGTTCAATGTCACGAGTGATGTCATAACCACCCTGCGAAAGTACCCTATTATATACATACTTGCCATCTTTAAATACAGTCAAAGTGGTTGTTTGTGCGCCCATATCCAAGATTGCACATCCTTGTTCCAAATCTTCCTCAGAGGCCAATGCACAAAACAACACATCTGGACGTGCATACTTTTGTTCGGGCAAGATTGGAGTTCGAATAAAACTATCATCCACCTTCTGTTCTAATTCCTTCTTACCTACAAACGCGGCATACTTTGCCTCAATCTTTGTTGCACGTTGCTCTGGTGAAGGAGAATAATTTTGTGCTATTCCATCCAGCACATATGCATATGGAATTAAATCCAATACCGCAACCTG
This sequence comes from Paludibacteraceae bacterium, assembly GCA_017555595.1. Taxonomy (GTDB): domain Bacteria; phylum Bacteroidota; class Bacteroidia; order Bacteroidales; family Paludibacteraceae; genus Colicola. The sequence goes on from JAFZGC010000139.1 coordinate 6,074, forward strand.
TTGATTACGCGCTTCTATTTTCTGTTTGCACTCTACTTTCATTTCCTCTAATAGTTGCGCTGAAACCTCGCGCTTATTTCCTTGATCTCTGCGCGAAGCCACTTCTACCACTTTCATCGAACGTCCACCTACAGGAACGAAAGCATTATTTAACTGAGGGCGTTGAATGCGATTTCCCAAGAATTTCATATTCTCATTAATATGATAACTGGTACTACTCGTTTGCATTATCACGCCTCGTTCAATATCTATTTTCTTCTTAGAAATCTCAACACCCCTCACATATAACAATCCATCTGGAGTAAAATCGGCTGCCATTGAGCGAATACTATGACTGCCCAAATCAATAGCCACTAACGGATGAGGAGCCGATATATATTGTAGTTTTCTTGCCATAAAATTCAAAATAATCAATATCGTCCTATTACTTGTCCTGAATAACGTAAATCATATTCCTTATATGGTTTATAACCAATATGATCTAATCCATCTACATACAACTTACGCAAACGATTCATCTTTGATTCATAATCCTTTAACGCCCCCAAAATGATTCGCCCCTCTACAGGTTGCTGCATCAACACAATATGGTTATTATTTTGTACTTGCACCTGCGTAATACGTGGTTGCCAATATCTATTTTGGGTAAGCCATTGCGCAAAATCGTAATATTCAGTTATAGCCTTCTGCTGACTAATCTCGCCTTTAAAGATAGGAACTTGCACCTGTATTGATGCACGTGCAGGCATCACTTTGCGATCACTATCAACATAATATTTACCCTCCGAAGAACTTACACACAACATGGGAATACGCTGAGTAACATTTACCAGCACTTTACCATCCAACAACTTGTAACATTCTGCACTACGAATCATATCATGCTTCAGCAATAAATCTTCTATTGCTTGACACGATATATCATCCATTATCTTTCCTACGGGCGACAAGCTATTATTTTGCAGTGTACGTAGTAGTTCTTTCTCGCCCACAAACTGATACTCTGTGCTGTCACTAATGTTTATTTTTACCTGCCGACAAACCATGTCATTAGGGATATGCGATGCCCAAAAAGCAGCAACAGACATCGCTGTCACTACCAATACGGCACTCACGGAAGCAATAATAGTTTTGATTTTCATAATTAAAGTATTTTGTATGTTAGTTTTTGGGTTATCTCATTCACTTGGCGGTCTATATCGCCTGCGCCCATGGTTATCACCACTATGGGTTTGCCTGCGGCAAGGCAGCTCTTTAGGCGTTCGCGCAAATATTTAGGCAATATCGCAGGCAACACCAATGCCCTTTTCACCTTATCAGCCAACTTCTGCATGAGCCATTCGCTGGTGACTCCTGCTATCGGCTCTTCGCGTGCAGGGTAGATAGGCATCAATGCCACCTCATCCAATTGACTCAGCACGTGGGCGAAGTCGTCCACAAAGTCGCGAGTACGCGAGAACAGGTGAGGTTGGAAGACACCAATCACATAGCGGTCGGGGTATAATCGCCTAACCGACTCAATAGTGGCTGCCAACTCTTGTGGATGATGGGCATAATCATCTATATAGGTGACCTGTGGTGTATTCACATGTATATTGAATCGGCGATACACACCAGCAAAAGTACTCACGCCTTGCTTAATCTCCTCCTCTGTCACCCCCACCAGCCATGCTACTGCCATAGCCGCCACGCTATTCTCAATATTTACCCATACAGGCACACCTAAGTGGATATTGGGTATCGGATATTGGGTATTTGGGGTGTAAAAGTCAAAATATATCTGCCCATCCTCCACGCGTATATTGTCGGCATAGAAATCTGCTTGTTCGCCTACAGCGTAGGTATAAACTCGAGCCTTTAAACTTTCAACTTTAAACTTTAAACTACTCTTGACCACCAGTGCCTCTTGTACCAAAGAAGCATAGTGCGCAAAACTCTCATAGTATGCCTCTTCCGTACCATAAATATCAAGGTGGTCAGGATCCATGCTGGTAATGATAGAAATATGAGGTGTGAGGTGATGGAACGAGCGATCAAACTCATCGGCCTCAACCACCACATAGTCACTATTCTCATCAAGCAAAAGGTTAGTGTGATAGTTATTCGCTATACCTCCAAGAAAAGCATTTGCACCTACGTGCGATGGATGAAGAATATGTGCGAGAATAGTACTGGTAGTCGTTTTACCATGGGTGCCTGCTACACAAAGGGCTTTCTTCTGGCGGGTAATCATACCCAGCACTTCGGCACGCTTGTACATAGCAAAACCATGTTCTTGCAAATAACAACAGATAGCGGTGTTGGTGGGAACCGCGGGGGTACGTACTACGAGGGTCGTATCCTTGTCCAGCGTTTCTACCCATGCCATGTTATCCTCGTATTGAATGATGATACCTTCGTTCTCGAGGGCATGTGTTAAGTCAGAGGGAGTACGATCATACCCCATCACACGATGCCCCTCAGAAGCAAAATACCGTGCTAACGCACTCATACCAATGCCACCAATACCCAAGAAATAATATGTATCAATCATCTGCACTTACTATTTTTTACCGCACATTCTAAGCAGTTTGCAAAATTACAAAAAAAAATGAATATACACAAGTTATTTAGAAGATTTTGAAATAAAAACTCGCTTTTCTTGCATATCTGCAATTTTTGTTGTACCTTTGTGCCCAAATTGCGTAATAGGGTTTTATGACCCTTTCAACGTTTAAAACTTTTGAAACTTTTAGAATTTTTATAGATATGGCAACACAAGAAGAAACCTTCAAAAAACTCGTCGCGCACTGCAAAGAATACGGTTTTGTATTCCCAAGCAGCGAGATTTACGACGGACTCGGTGCCGTGTATGACTATGGTCAAAACGGTGTAGAAATCAAAAACAACATCAAGAAATACTGGTGGGACGCGATGACTATGCTCCACGAGAACATTGTCGGTATCGACGCCAGCATCTTCATGCACCCTACCACGTGGAAGGCATCGGGTCACGTGGATGCGTTCAACGACCCACTCATCGACAACAAAGATAGCAAGAAACGCTACCGTGCGGACGTACTCATCGAAGACCAACTCGCTAAATACGACGAAAAAATCGAGAAAGAAGTTGCCAAAGCCCGCAAACGCTTTGGCGAGAGTTTTGACGAGGAAATGTTCAAACAAACCAACGAGCGCGTAAAAGCCAATGTGGACAAACGCAATGCTCTCCACGAGCGTTTTGCTACTGCTCTCAACGATAGCAACCTTGAGGAGCTCAAGCAAATCATTATTGATGAGGAAATTGTGTGTCCTATCTCTGGTACACGCAACTGGACCGACGTTCGTCAGTTCAACCTCATGTTCTCTACTGAGATGGGTTCTACCGCAGATGGCGCAATGAAGATCTATCTCCGTCCTGAGACTGCACAAGGTATTTTCGTGAACTACCTCAACGTACAAAAGACTGGTCGTATGAAGATTCCTTTCGGTATCGCACAAATCGGTAAGGCTTTCCGCAACGAGATCGTAGCACGCCAATTCGTATTCCGTATGCGTGAGTTCGAGCAAATGGAAATGCAGTTCTTTGTTCGCCCAGGCGAGGAAATGAAGTGGTTTGAGTATTGGAAAGAGTTCCGCCTGAAATGGCACAAAGCTCTGGGTATGGGTGACGAGAACTATCGCTACCATGACCACGACAAGTTGGCTCACTACGCTAATGCCGCTACCGATATTGAGTTCCAAATGCCATTTGGTTTCAAAGAAGTAGAGGGTATTCACAGCCGTACCGACTTCGACCTCAGCCAACACGCACAATATAGCGGTAAGAAGATTGAGTACTTTGACCCAGAACTCAACAAGAGTTATACTCCATATGTAATTGAGACATCTATCGGTGTGGATCGTATGTTCCTCTCAGTTATGTGCGGTGCATACAAGGAGGAGGTGCTCGAGGGTGGTGATACTCGCGTGGTATTGAACTTGCCAGCTGTCCTGGCTCCTGTTAAGGCTTGCGTGATGCCACTCGTTAAGAAAGATAGTCTTCCTGAGAAAGCACGTGAGATTGTGGATATGCTCAAGTATGACTTCCACACCAACTACGACGAGAAAGACTCTATTGGTAAACGCTATCGCCGTCAAGATGCTATTGGTACTCCATTCTGTATCACAGTGGATCACGACACCTTGAACGATAACTGCGTGACTATCCGTCATCGCGATACCATGGCACAAGAGCGCGTAGCGATTGACGATTTGCACGCAATACTGAGCAAGGCTTGCAACATGCGTGAGACCTTTAAGAAATTGAAATAAGGTTATAGGCTATAGATTATAGGCAAGAAGAAAACAAGCACCCTCGAGCGGGTGCTTGTTTGTTTATCTATACTTGCCTTCGGTGGTGTCGTCGAGGATAGAAAGATAGCTCTCATATCGCGACAGGGCTATTCGTCCATCTATAACCGCCTGATTGACAGCACATCCAGGCTCGTTCATGTGAATACAATTGGAATAACGGCATTCACGACTTATCTCAAAAATCTCACGGAAGTAATGACCAATTTCCTCTTTTTCAATATCCAGTAATCCAAACCCTTTTATACCTGGAGTATCAATAATCCAAGATGAATGGTTTAACGATTGTGTAGCATTGCAGAGCGGGTACATCTCGGAGAAAGTTGTGGTGTGCATACCCTTGTGGTGCGCCGAAGAGATAGCACCTGTGCGAGCAATATCCTTGCCCAAGATAGCATTGAGCAGCGTGGATTTACCTACGCCTGAGTTTCCTGAGAGAAGGGTGACTTTACCTTCGAAGATAGAGGCGATAGGGCTATCAGGCGAAGAGGTAAGGGTTAGTGCAGATAGAGCATAGGTAGGATAGCCCAACGACTCATAAAGTTGGCGAAGCGAAGCGAGGAGTTGCATACCCTCCTCATCTAACAGGTCTATCTTATTGAAAATCAAACATGCTGGCACACGATACGCTTCGCAGGTAGCCAAAAAACGGTCAATAAATGTGGTCGATGTCTCAGGCTGACGCACCGTGACAATCAATGCTGCCATATCCACATTAGCAGCCAAGATATGCGAGGCATAACTTAGATTCGTAGCACGCCGAACAATATAATTTTTGCGGTCATACAGTTCGGTTATCCAATTCGTTCCATCTTCCCCTTGCACAACCTCCACATAGTCGCCTATGGCAACAGGATTCGTAGAACGAATACCGCGAATACGAAAATTACCCTTTACATGGCAATCCGCTTTTGCACCATCTTCAAAATGCACGCCATAACTCGTGCCCGTAGATTTTATTACAAGTCCTTTCATAATCGTCAAAATGCTTCTGTTGCGGTGAGATAGAAACTATACGCATTTATATTGTTCCATCGTGGGTCCACATTACTGCGTGCAACATCAAATCGGATATTAACTTTTGCTTTGTTTATAGCAGCGCGTAGTCCTACTCCATAGCCCACCTTAGGGACAGTCCAATGCCAATCATGAACATCATATACATCCCCTACCCCAGCAAATATAGTCGCTCGAAAAATACTCCATATCGGTATGCGTAACTCTGTCTGCAACGCCATCATCACATCATCACGAAACATGTCGCTATTCACGCCACGCAGCCCATCTTGTCCACCCAATCGTGGGAGTAGAGAGTACACGCCCAACGGCGACACCTCGTACGGAGTTATTATCCATTGCGTTTTGAACTGCCACGCCACAACAAGGTCATGAGGAAGTTGTATGTATTGACGCACATCCGCAGATAGGTGACCTGTAATATGGCGAGAAGGAGCTGCAACATCCATTAAGTATGCCAAATAAGAGCTAGAAAGGGACAATTTAAAGAACACACCTCTCGTAGGATAAAAAGTCACATCTCTTGTATCGTACAGTGTGACTACGCCTACGCCTACATCCGACATACGATAGCCTATATGCGCTATCTCGTAGTCTGTAAATTGCACATTGGCTGTTGGTCCGATAGCCCAATCCTTGCCTAATGCAACAGGCGTTTGAATCGTGGCATAACTTCGCTGCAAAGTGTATGGTATTCCTTCGCGTAGCATACCGACGCCCATATTTCCCTCGTTGCCAATTCCATAATAAGTAGCAGGTTGATCGCTATATCCTACACGGAAATGAAGTTGCCAATTCGCAGTTTTACTGGCACAATAGAGGGCTCCTTGCGCGTTGAAATACCATTGGTGTTTTAACGAATAAGTACCATCTATTTGAACTATTGAAGTTCGCTCTTGATTGGGCAAGCGAAAATAGGCTTGTGCTGCGGCACCAAACTCCCATGTGGACTCAGGGGAGTAGTTAACCACAGGTATGCCCATAGCGGGTAGATTCATTATACTATCTAAACAAATAGCATGGGACATCGGAATTGCCAATGTCCATGCTATTGTTAGTATGAGCAATCGCGGACGCAATAGATTAAGAGATTACACAGTCATAATCTCTTTCTCTTTTGCAGCGTAGATCTCATCTATGCGTTTCACGAATTTGTCGTGTAGCTTCTGTGCATCAGCTTCCGCATCTTTCTCTACATCCTCTGGCAAGCCCTCTTTTACTTGTTTCTTGAGCGCGTCAATAGCATCGCGGCGTGCATTGCGCACACTCACTTTTGCGTTTTCAGCCTCGCCCTTACATTGCTTAGCGAGTTCTTTACGACGCTCCTCTGTCAATGGTGGGATCATCAGACGGATGCACTCACCATTGTTGTTTGGTGCTAAACCTACGCTAGAGTTAATTAATGCACGCTCAATCTCAGACAGCATTTTCTTCTCCCATGGTTGGATTTGGATTGTACGCGCGTCAGGTGTTGTAATAGTAGCCACATTGGAGAGTGGCGACATTTGACCATAGTACTCTACACGTACTACATCCAAGATTCGTGCACTAGCTTTTCCTGCGCGAATACGAGCCAAGGCATCATCAAGATACATCACAGCAGATTCCATCAATTCCTCTGCATCGTTTAAAATTTGTTTTGGTTCAATCATGATTATTAGGGTTTTACAAGTGTTCCTATTTGTTGTCCATTCATTACTTTCTCAAGGTTACCAACAGTATCCATGTCAAATACGTAGATAGGCATATTATTCTCGCGGCACATGGTAATGGCAGTAAGATCCATCACCTTGAGCTTCATATCAAGAATCTCATCATAGGTAATTTGGGAATATTTGGTGGCAGTTGGATCTTTCTCTGGGTCGGCAGTATAGATACCGTCCACGCGTGTGCCTTTCATCATCACATCTGCTTTGAGTTCGATAGCACGTAGCACGGAAGCGGTGTCGGTGGTGAAGTATGGGTTACCTGTGCCACCAGCAATGATGACGACATTGCCTTTGTTGAGCAAGCGGAGAGCCTTATCAGTAGAGTAAAACTCGCCAACAGGTTCCATGCGCACGCTGGTGAGCACGCGCACTTTCTGCCCGATTGCCTCCAACGCGGAGCAGAGTGCCAGCGAATTGATCACTGTCGCCAGCATACCCATTTGGTCACCTTTAACACGGTCGAATCCCTTCTGCGAACCGCTGAGTCCACGAAAGATATTTCCTCCTCCAATAACAATAGCTACCTGCACGCCAGTTGCTGCTATATTTCGAATCTGCTGTGCGTAATCGGCAAGGCGCTGTTCATCAATACCGTAGCCTTTGCTTCCCATAAGACTCTCTCCTGAGAGTTTCAAGAGTATTCTTTTGTACATAAATCTCTAAATTTAACATTTGGCTGCAAAATTACAATAAAAAATGCACATATGCAATAATAAGCGGCACTTTCTTCAGTTTTTTTTGCACATTTGCTTTTTTTTTCGTACCTTTGCAGGGTATTTCAAAATTTCTAATGACACACATATCGACCACATACTATAGCGTTGCAGAGCATCTATTTGCTATAGAGAGTAGCAACGATGCATTGCTGAGTATGCTCAATAACTATGAACCATTTCTGGTAGATAGTCCACAGGATAACCCTCTCTTCATATTACGCATAGAGCAAGAAGGGCTACTCCAAGAGGAACAACGCGGAGGCTACCACCATGTCTTCACCGATAACTCGGAGGAAGATATGCCGCGCATCGAAGTGTATAGAGAGGCGAGAGGCAAAGAGGGAGGATGGTTGATGCGTGTATCGCAGATAGCCAGTTCGCCTATATGCTGCGAGATTGCGTGCAATGCTACCTTCACGGAGGGCATACTGTATATTGCAAAAGACTATCGCGATGTGCGTTTCTGCATGGACAATGCGCTGATGCTTATGTTCGCCTTCCGTACTGCCCCACTCATGACATTAGAAATGCATGCAGCAGTAGTTGTAAAACCTTGTTTAGAGGCGAACGGCGAAAGGCGAACGGCGAAAGGCGAGGAGTTGGGGTGTTTGTTTTTGGGGCATAGCGGCACAGGTAAGTCCACACACGCACGTCAGTGGTTGGCAGCCTTCCCTGATGTATGGCTGCTGAATGATGACAACCCTATCCTACGCGTGATGGACAATGGCGAAGTGCGTGTCTATGGTTCGCCATGGAGCGGTAAGACACCTTGCTATAAGAACGCGTACGCACGCGTGGGGGGCATTATCAAACTGAGTCAAGCGCCGTTCAATGAGATACAACCATTGACATTGCCACAGGCATATGCTTATATGCTGTCATCAGCGTCAGGACTAAAGATTGACCAACAAATGGCAGATCAATTATACAATAGTATCAAGCACATCATCACACATGTAAAGTGTTTCCACTTGAATTGTCTGCCCAATACAGAGGCGGCGGAAGTATGTTATCAAGCTGTAAAGTGTAAAGTGTAAAGGCTAGAGATTATGGAAAAAAGCAACGATATATTGATTCCCGAGTTTGAGCGATTGCTCAAGGGCGGTCATATGGTGGAGTTCATACCACGGGGTGTGAGTATGCGCCCGTTCATCGAAGGCGGACGCGATAAAGTGATTCTCAAAACTTGCAAAGAACCCAAAGTGGGCATCATTGTATTGGCAAGAATCAGCGGCACTTATGTACTACATCGTATCTACAAAATCAAAGATGAACAGATTATCCTGCGTGGCGATGGCAATCTCAGAGGACAAGAGGTTTGCACCTTTGAGGATATTATTGGTCGCGTTGTACGAATGAAAGGGCGTGGAGGTAAACGCAAACGCCTGACGAAAGCGCGAATATGGCGACACACACCTACATTCATTAAGTGGTTTGTGCTGAAAGTGTATAGCAAAATCATCAAATTACAAAATATATTCTATGAAGACTAAGAAAGGATTTCGCCTGCGCGAGTTGGGCGGTGACTATATACTGATTGGCGAGAGCGTAGAACTCGTGAATTTCAACAATCTTATCACTTTCAACGAAGCTGCTGCCTATCTGTGGCAAAAAGTTGAGGGAAAGGATTTTGATGTGGATACCCTCACCCAACTTCTGCTGGATGAGTACGAAGTCAGCGAAGAGATAGCCCGTCAGGATGCACAGGCTACTATTGATGATTGGAAGGAGATTGGGATAATCAGTTAACAAGTGTCTGGAAACCGGGAACCGGTATCCAGCAGCCAAAAACAAGGCATGAATCAAGAACAGATATTTTTCTCTATACTGCGGTCGGTGATTTGGGGGAGTGAAGTAGAGATACCCACCGATGCAAATTGGAAGGGTGTGCTGAATCTGGCGGCACGCCAAAAGTGTTTGCATGCCTTTAGCGTGTGGCTTAAAGCACATCGCATCTCCACGCCCTTTGACAAACAACTCACGTCTACCATGTTCATGGTGCTGCAACGCTTGGCACGCCTCAATCAACTGGCTATCAGCATGATTGACCTGCTAAAGCAGCACAATATACCTGCTACGCTCATCAAGGGCTATAGCCTATCGGCTCTCTACCCTGACCCTGACACGCGTGACTTCGGCGATGTGGATATCTATGTGGGCGAGGAGCATTATGAGCATGCTGCCGAAATAGCGAAAGCGGCATACCCCGATGCACATTGGTATTCCGAGACACACGGGGGCATACATTTCATTTTGGTGATTGATGAGAACCTCGACCGTGTGGTGGAACTCCACCGCGTGACAATGGAGTTTCACGACAAGAGAGCCGATGCACTCTACCAAGCCTTTACCCACAAACACTTAGATACATCCACCACATCGGACATATATGGTCATGCGGTACCAGTCCCCAGTGCAGCGTATAATGCCTTGTATGTGTTTATGCACGCGTGGCATCATTTTGAGAGTACGGGTGTAGGCTTCCGCCAACTGGGCGATTGGGCATTGTGCCTAAAATTAGCTCACGAGCAATCTACGCCAGCAGAGTGGCAAACGCTCACGCAGGAGATGGATGAGATACTCACTGCCTTGCACATGAAAACCGCATGGCAGACATTCGGGCATATACTGGTAAATGAGTTGCATTTGCCGACAGAGGCATTCCCGTTATATACGACTAACTATCAAGACCGTGCCAATCGTTTGCTCCGCCAACTCCTGCGCGATGGACATGGCGGACGACCCGTGGAAGGAGACTACCGCCTAATGAAACGCTTCGGTTGGGAGAGACCAGAGAAGAACCGTTTATCGCAAAAAACTTATACCCTATGCCGATTACTCTTTGAGGCATGGCAAATGAGCAAATTCTTCCCAGATTTAGCATGGCATGAATTAAAGAACACGGTATTTTCACGACACACCAAATAAAACAATCCACATAATCTGCTTGACAACAAACAGTTATGTAGATTTATCATTTCATCAGCAATCTTACTCCTCGTCTTGTTTATACCAACTCGCGTACATGGCGTAGTTGTGCGCAATCTTGCGGTTCATCTCGTTGGTTTGATCAGGGTCGGCTTTCTTGATGAACTTGGCAGGTACGCCGCCCCAAATCTCGTATGGACCAATCTGCGTGTTCTTCAGCACCAATGAACCCGCAGCCACGATAGCACCTTCGCCCACTACTACACCGTCGAGCAAAGTAGAACCCATACCGATGAGTGCATAGTCATGGACATCTGCGCCGTGGATGGTCACATTATGTCCCACGGACACATAGTCGCCAATGGTGATGGTGCTCTTCTCGTAGAGCGTATGCAAGACAGAGCCATCTTGGATATTCACATGGTTACCAATCTTAATCCAATTGACATCACCACGCAAAACGGCATTAAACCAAATGGAGCAACCATCGCCAATGACAGTGTCACCCACGATAGTTGCATTCTCTGCCAAAAAGCAATCTTTACCTATTTGCGGAGTGAATCCGCGTACAGGAACAATCAGTGCCATAATTATCGTGCTGCGATGATAGCGCAGAAGTCAGTAGCCTTGAGTGATGCGCCACCAATCAAACCACCATCTACATCTGGATTAGCAAAGAGCTCAGCTGCATTCTTAGCGTTGCAGCTACCACCATAAAGAATGGTGCAATCCTCTGCTACTTGCTCACCATATTTCTCAGCAACGAGGCTGCGGATATATGCGTGAATCTCTTGCGCTTGCTCTGGAGTAGCGGTCAAACCGGTACCGATAGCCCATACTGGCTCGTATGCCAATACGATTTTGCCAAAGTCCTCAGCGCTCAAATGGAATACAGAACCCTCCAATTGTGCTTTCACAACTTCGTTTTGTTTGCCAGCCTCACGCTCCTCTTTTACCTCACCAATGCAGAAGATTGGCTGGAGATTGTTAGCGAGTGCAAGTTCCACCTTGTCCTTCAAGATTTCGTATGTCTCGCCATAGTATGCACGACGCTCAGAGTGACCGAGGATGCAGTACTCAGCGCCTGTAGATGCTACCATAGCAGCGCTTACCTCACCAGTGTATGCACCTTTCTCCTTGTCCGCGCAGTTCTCAGCAGCCACAGCGATTGGGCTGTCCTTGAGAAGCTCAGCTACAGTAGCCAAGTGAATGAAAGGAGTGCCGATAACGACAGCACATGCAGGGTTAGCAACTTGATTTTTCAATTCGGTAGCCAATGCTACACCTTCTTGCAGGGTCATGTTCATTTTCCAGTTGCCTGCAACCATTTTTGTTCTCATAATCTATAAATGTTTTAAAAGTTAAAAAAGTTCTAATAGTTTTAAAGGTTCTAATAGTGGAATTATCTATTCCTCACATTATATTTGTCGATGACGATGCCGTTTTGGAGGACTATCACACCAGGGTTGGCGCGAACGATGGTCTTGAGCGTAACAGGGTCGCATGTGCAAATATGGTCACTCAAGGCTGGGTACTCCAAGCAGAAATTGATAATATCATCGGTACCAGAGCCCGTGAGGATATACACTCCAGCCTCATCGCCTAACATCCTCTCCACCTTCGCCATTTGCGACTTGTCTGCTTTTGCGAGGTCGTACATCACGACGAGCGTCACAGGTTCTTCGCTCTCGAGGATGTCCCATGTGAGGTCTTCGTAGTCTGCATTCAGGATTTCCAAATCATGGATTGGTGGTTCGTAGCCCTTCTTGATGAGTCGTGAGTCTTGGCGCACGAATGTCCAAGTGCTGTCGCCTTTAGGGTAGTTTTCAAGCGTAAAAGTCTGTTCTACTCCATCTTTAGCATAGACAAACGATATGTCGTATTGGTCAGGTTCCGCATCCTCAGGATATTCCATTAGTGTAGGAATATGATTGCCAATCTTATAGGGTCGGAAGTCCTTGATTGGCAAATGGAGCCGTGTCCATGTCATAAACGCCACTGCCACCATGATAGTCAACAGAGCAAGCACAACCTCCATCCAGTTGCTCCAGAGTTGGCGGGTATGCTTACGCAATGCCACCAACACGATAGCCAATATGATGAGCACCACATTCTTCCAGAAGGTCTGCCAGTTGGTCAGCACCACCGCATCGCCAAAGCAACCGCAATCACTTACTGGGTTGGCGAGTGCGATATAGAGGGTGAGCGGTGTCATAACGAGGTAGAAGAGCAAAGCTATCCACGATGTCCACTGTGTGCGGATATTCAGCAGCATGCACACACCAAGCAAGAGTTCTAATATAATCAGTCCCCACGCAGCGACTTCAGCCATAGGCAGGAGTTCGGTAAAGAAACCGCCAAAAGCCTTGAGATAGTCCTCTATCTTATACACCGTTCCCAGTGGGTCAATGGCCTTCACCGCGCCCGAGAAGATAAACACAATCCCCAGGAGAGTGCGGGAGATTGAGGCGATGAGGCAATGAGGCGAGAGGCGAAAGGCAGGGTTACTTCTCTTCATTTTCCATCACTTTTATCAGATAAAACACGGCATAGTTGAGCATATCGAAATAGTTGCCATCGGCTCCTTCGGAGATGAGCGTTTGGTTGTCGTTGGCTGCGATGGACTTATTGCGATTAATCTTCGTGAGGATGATATCCGTTAGGCTTGAGGCAAACATATCGCGCCATGCTTCTCCGTAGTCGTGGTTCTTCTTGAGCATGAGGGCTTTGGCTTCAGCCATATAATGGTCATAGAGTTGAATAGCACGCTCAGCGGTCATGTCCACGGAGTCGGCAAAGCCCTCGTGTAGTTGGATAAGACCGATGATGCTATAATTGACAATAGCCATCATCTCGCCTTCGATACTCTCGCCCACCATGTTCACGCCCGTTTGTTCAATCTCGCGCACGCGTTTGGCTTTAATAAAGAGTTGGTCGTTGACGGTTTGCGGACGCATAATACGCCAACTTGGACCGTAATCTTTCATTTTCAGTTCGTAGATGCGGCGGCATTTGCCTGCTACAATGTCAAATTGCTCTGGAGTTTTCATAATAGCGTTGTTTAGCGGTTATGTAGAATGGTTTAGAATTGGGCAATTAGTTCGTCCAACGAGAGGAGTTGTTGTTGCCCTGTGAGCATATTTTTCAGCATCACTTTGTTGGCAGCCATCTCATCTCCACCCACAATAGCTACATATGGAATATGCTTGGCATCAGCATAACTCATTTGCTTCTTCATCTTTGTTGATTCGGGATATACCTCTACACTCATGCCCTGTTCACGCAATGCTTTAGCCCAACGGAGTGCATAGAGCAGTTCTTGTTCGCCAAAAGTAGCGAAAAGTAGTTGAGTAGTTGATTGCAAATTCTCTGGATAGAGATTTAATTCTGCAAGCACATCGTAAATGCGATCTGCGCCAAACGATATACCGACACCCGATACACCTGGCATACCAAAGATACCAGTAAGGTTGTCATAACGACCACCGCCAGTAATACTACCTATTTGTACATCAAGTGCTTTTACCTCGAAGATAGCACCCGTATAGTAATTAAGCCCACGCGCGAGGCAAAGGTCTAACTCAATTTGCAGACCAGTAGGTTCATAGGTTCCTAAGTTACCATCCTGTGTGCTTTGTGCATAAAGCGCAAAGATGGTACGCAGTTCCTCAACCCCTTTGAGACCCGTTTTGCTATTAGCCAG
>JAFZGC010000002.1 GCA_017555595.1 Paludibacteraceae bacterium
GAATCGCCAAACAACAACCTATTAAGGAAATTTATAAACTCTTTTAGGATACCTAACAACCTTTTTAGGAAACCTATCAAAAAGTGACGATTCTTAAGAAACCTTTACAGGAATAGTGTAAACCTTTTTCAGTTTTAATCAAGGTATTGTAACCGCAACAAATAGTGCGGTTATTGTCCGGTTATTGTGCGGTAATAGTGCGGTGCGAGGAGGAAAACTGAAAGGTGAAAACGGAAAACTGAAAGAAATACTAACCTTAATTAAAAACTAAAATTTATGTCACAAGTAACTTACATGGCACCCGTGGAAGAGGTGCGCGGAAAAATCTGTATGAATCGCGGCAATGACTCAGTCATGGTCACACGTCGCAAATGTTATGGAAAAACTAAAAACGGAACTCCGAGATTAGGGCCAAAAGAGATGTACACCTATCATCTGCATAAAGGAAAATGGTCGGCAGGCGTAGAAGCTAATCGTGAACTCTTCAAAGTGGCGCAAAAGCAAACTATTGCTGAAATGAATAATCCCGAGCGTTTGATATATTGGCAAACGCTCTTTGAGCAGCAACTTGACCATCCTCAACAAGGCGAAAAACAGTACGTTAAACTACAATGTTATATCGCTGCACAACTGCTCAAAGCACTAAAAGCAGGGTAGGGACTTTTCAAAAAAAAATACTCGTAATGCTTGCGTATGTTCATTTTTTGTTGTACCTTTGCATACGCTTTTTATGAACGAACTAACAAGGCTGACTATATGAAAACAAGTCAATTGATTATTAGCGGATTATGCAAGCTCTTGTGTGGTATGGCTTTGATTGGCTTGCTGCTCTTTTGGCCAGCAGGCACATGGCACTATTGGCAAGCGTGGCTACTGCTTGCCTTGCTGTTTGTACCTATGACCTGCATGGGTATTTGGCTATTGATTTCTATGCCTGACCTACTCGCTATACGGCTGAACAACAAGGAGAAAGAGCAGACGCAAAAACATGTGGTAGCCCTCTCGGGATTGATGTTTATCGGTGGCTTTGTTCTCTGTGGTTTAGACCACCGCTTCGCATGGTCCAGTTTGCCACTGTGGACGAGTGTCATTGCCTCGGTGGTCTTCCTAGTTGGGTATGCCTTATACGCTGAAGTGCTGCGCGAGAATGCCTACCTGTCAAGAACCATAGAGGTGCAAGAGAATCAGCAACTCATTGACACGGGACTGTACGGCATTGTGCGCCATCCTATGTACACAGCCACCTTGCTCATGTTCCTCTCTATGCCAATCGTATTGGGCTCTGCTTGGGCATTGTTGGTGTTTGGTGTTTATCCTGTACTGATTATCCGACGCATACACAACGAGGAGCAGGTGTTGGCAGCAGGACTGCCTGGATATATAGATTACCAGCAGCGCGTCCGCTGGCGACTTATACCAGGCATTTGGTAGGATAGGAGAGAATAGGATAGATAAAATCTATCTTTTTCGATAAAATCGCACTATAATTTGCATATATCAAGATTTTTCACTACTTTTGTGGTTTCATTTGAAAAAGGTACAAAAAACACATATATTATGTCTGTTAAGTTCTATAAGTCAGAGAACCAAGTGCCATTGGAGATGCATAAGGTTCGCGTGGTTCAAAAGCTGAATCTATTGCCAGTGGATGAGCGCCTTCGCGCTATCCAAAAGGCGGGTAATAACACCTTCTTGTTGCAAAACAAAGATATCTATCTCGATATGCTGACCGACTCGGGCGTGAATGCCATGTCCGACCGTCAGACAGCGGCGATGCACATGGCTGACGATAGTTACGCAGGTAGCGAGACCTTTAACCGTCTGAAAGCAGCTATGAAAGAGGTGTTTGGCACTGATAATGTATTGCCAGCACACCAAGGTCGCGCTTGCGAGAATATCCTAGCAGAGCGCTTTGTAAAACCAGGTACGGTGGCGATCATGAACTTTCACTTCACGACGACCAAAGCCCATGTGACTCGTTGTGGCGGCGAAGTGGTGGAGGTGCTGCATAAGAAAGGACTGATTCCACAGAGCGATGACCCATTCAAGGGCGATATGGACTTGCAAGAACTGCGTCGCGTGATTACCGAATACGGACCAGAGAAAGTGGCGTATGTTCGTGTGGAAGCAGGAACGAACCTGATTGGTGGTCAGCCAGTTAGCTTGGAGAATATGTTGGCGGTAGCCGATATTTGCCACGAGTTTGGTGTGCCAAGTATCTTGGACGCTTCGCTACTGCAAGACAATATCTACTTTATGAAGACCCGCGAGGCGCAATGCAAATACATGACGCCAAAAGAGATTTACCACCTATTGGCAGGCAAGATGGATATTATCTATTTCTCGGCGCGTAAATTGGGCTTTGCTCGCGGCGGTGCTATCATCAGTCATAACACCGACCTCATTAAGAGCATGATGGAGTTTATCCCGTTGTATGAAGGATTTTTGACCTACGGCGGTATAGATGTGCGTTCGATAGAGGCGATGGCAGAGGGCTTGTACGAGTCACTTGACATGGATTATCTGAGCCACGGGCCCGAGTTTATCAACTAC
>JAFZGC010000140.1 GCA_017555595.1 Paludibacteraceae bacterium
CAACAGTGTGGTGATAACCTCTTCTGGGAATATGCAGACGGCGTGCTCACCATCATAGGTACGGGCGATATGTACGATTATGCAGACGACAAAACTGGTCCTGCTCCTTGGTACGATGTACGCGGAAGTATCACTACAATCAACATGCCTAACGAGATGACTAAGATTGGCGATTATGCGTTCTACAAGTGCACCGAGGTGACCAGTATCAATATGCCTACCACTCTTACTGCTATTGGCGAGAAAGCATTTGCACAAGATACCAAGCTGGCATGCGAGATTATCCTTCCAGCATCCATGACTACCATTGCTAGTCGTGCATTCTTTAATTGTCAGGCTGTGACTGCCTTCCATATTGAAGCTACCACACCTCCAACGATACCAAATGATGCATTTGAACGAACTACAGCTCCTATCCATGTGCCATGTGGCTACGGACATGTCTATGGCAAGCATACCCAATGGGGCGAACTAAATCTGGAGATGTGCGAGTTGCTGCAAGATAATGTATATTACTACCCAATCGACGGCCATACAGCACGTGCGGTGACCTATCACAGCAATCCTACTGACACTATCGTTATCCCATCGGCTGTGGTGATAGATGGCGTGCCACGTACCGTAACCGAGGTAGCAGACTTTGCCTTTACGGATTGTGACGACTTGCCAGCCATCTACTTCAGCGAAGGATTGGAGTATATTGGCGAGCGTGCCTTTGTGCGCTGCTATGGCTTGCAAGGCACCATCGTATTGCCTGCTACATTGGAGACAATTGGTGAGCGTGCATTCTCCTATTGCAATAATGTGGATAGATACACCATCCAGGCCATGACTCCTCCTGTATTGGGCGCAAATGCTTTTACTGGCGATAATAAAAATGCGTTGTTCTATATCAGTTGCAAGGCGATGGATGACTACAAGGTGGCTACCAACTGGTCTTCACTCAAGAGTCGCCTGCGCGATGCCTGCCTCAATATCTATCACTATAATACCGCATTGGGCGCAAATGGCGTACATACCACCGAAGATACGTTGGTAGCAAACATCGACTACCGCCGTAAGTTTACTACAAGTCGCTGGGAGACATTGTATCTGCCATTTGAAGTAGATCGCGTGACCGTGCTGGAAGATGGTGTGGAATATGACCTAACAGCATGGGATATTGTCAATGGAGGACATTATTACTTGGCAAAACCTTATGGCATCGAGAACAAAGAGGTTGTCTTCGCTTTTACTCAAGTGGTGGATGCTCATACACCTTATATCATTCAATTCAAAGAGCAATATTTTCATGACAAGATGATTACCTTCCATGGCAAAGAATCTTGGAATAAGTTGAGTACCTCGTTTGAGGCGTTACCAATCAGTTTTGAGATGCAAATGGCTGGTAATACCACATTGCAAGATCAGATATTGGAGGAGCCAGTATATATGTTGCGCGCTACTTCGAATTTCATCCTGCAAAATACCACAACTACCTTGCACCCATTTGAGTGCTACGTAATGCCATATGCTACACCAAGCGGCACCCCAGCACGTATGAATGTGCGCTTCCGCGGCGACGTACCTACAGCTCTAGAAAATACAGATACTCCATCAAACATTGGTGTGCACAAACTCCTCCGTAATGGTCAACTCCTCATCCTACGCGATGGAAAGACATACGATGTGATAGGGCAAAAGGTGGAATAGTTGACAATTGGCAGTTGACAATTGATATTTTTTACGTGCGGGCAGTAATGTCCGCACTTTTTATGGGTAAAGTAGTGAGAGCCTACGCTGTGACACAGATAGGCTACAGATGTGCTACAGTGGTCGCGAAGTGGTCACGTAGCCCGATGAGAACTTTTCATAAGGTCACCTTTAAGCCGCCGAAAGCCCAGAGATCTCCCACAGATCTCCTTGTTTTGTTCTATGCTTGCGCTGATTCCTCAAAGTGGGGACTTTTCGGGCGCTACACTCGGAGTGCGTTCCGTCGCACTCCTTCAGGTCGCCTAACACGCAGGCAATTTTATTGTTGCTAATTTCATTAGAAACGAATAGCCTACATTTGGCAACTTGCTACCAATTACCATACTTGGTTGCGAAATTAATCAAAAAAACACCATTTTCGCCACCTATTTATATAAACAACAAGCGAAATTAAACAAAAAAACATACATTTCGCTACTTATTTCTTGCGTGATTAAAAAAAAAGTACTAACTTTGCAGCAGTATTCTTAATGCTATTAAAATTATGAAACTGATTGGGAGAACAAATGAAGTAACATTGTTGCAAAGTTATGCAAAATCCGAGCAAGCAGAATTTATAGCTATGTATGGTCGGCGTCGTGTCGGAAAAACATTCTTAATTAGCAACATGTTTGCTAATATGATTGTCTTCGAGACTTCTGGTATTATTCATGGTAGTTCGGAAGATCAATTTGCAGCATTCAACCAATCTCTTCGCAGGATTGGTTACACAGGATCGTATACGAAGACATGGATGGATGCTTTCTTTGCATTAGAGCAGACATTAACGCCTAAATTGAATCCAAATAAGCGTCAAGTAATCTTTATTGATGAGTTGCCTTGTTTAGATGTGCATCGAACTAATTTTGTAACCTCGTTAGGACACTTTTGGAATAGTTGGGTTTCAAAGCACGATAATCTAATGCTTGTAGTTTGCGGTTCTGCCACCTCGTGGATGGTGGATAACATTGTCAATAATCATGGTGGGTTACATAATCGAATTACTCATTCGATGCATCTTCATCCATTCAACTTGGCACAATGCGAGCAGTATTTTCAAGCTCGTGGTATGACTTGGGATAGGCAAGCCATTATGCAAGCTTATATGGTCTTTGGAGGAGTACCATACTACATGAGTCTTATTCAACCCTCTGAAAGCGTGACAGAAGCTATTGATAGACTGCTCTTTTCTGCTCAAGGTGAACTTCGTGAAGAATACCATCGATTATTTTCTTCGCTCTTTACCAATCCAGAACCATACATGACGATTGTTCGAGCATTGGCAAATCATCGATATGGTTTAACTCGTGATGAATTGGCGGAATATTTGGGAAAATCAGACGGGGGGGGACTGACTAAACTATTAGACAATCTTGTCAAATGCGATTTTATTCACTACCATAGAGTGCGCACAAAAAAAATAAACAAAACAGGTGGATATTATGTATTGTCTGATTCGTTTGTACAATTCTATCATACGTATTTGGATGCAAAAACAAATGATGAACACTATTGGGGTCATAATTTACTTTCGCCCAAGACAAACACATTCTATGGCTTAGCCTTTGAGCGCGTTTGCATGGCACATATCCCTCAGATAAAAAAAGCCATCGGTATTGATCAAATAGGCACGGAGTATTATTCATGGCGTAGTACGGACAAAGAACAAAAAGCACAAATAGACTTGCTCATTGAACGTGCAGATAGAATCATCAATCTTTGTGAAATCAAATATAGTTATTTACCATATACGATTAATAGAGAAGAGGACCTTAAGTTCCGTACTCGTCAAGCGGTTTTTGTGAATCAAACAGGTATAAAATTGGGGATTCAACCTACATATATTAGTCCGTATGGATTAACAAAAAATGCTTATTCAAGTTCTATCCCCAAAGTAATAACCATGGATG
>JAFZGC010000141.1 GCA_017555595.1 Paludibacteraceae bacterium
GTGACCACTTGTCACCTCTCACACGCGATATTACATCGGTCGTATCTGTAGAGACGGAGCCGAAAAGCGGCGTTTGCAGAAAACGGCGGTCGCTGTGGGTGTTAATATATGTGCCTACCACGTCAAAATACAAGT
The DNA here is from genome assembly GCA_017555595.1 of Paludibacteraceae bacterium. GTDB lineage: Bacteria > Bacteroidota > Bacteroidia > Bacteroidales > Paludibacteraceae > Colicola. The sequence goes on from JAFZGC010000141.1 coordinate 136, forward strand.
GTTGCTTGTGAGGTAGGTTGTGCTGATAATAGATGTTGTATATTAAAATATTTTTAGTATCTTTGCAGTCGATTTACATCTAAAGTATGGAATAAGGCAGAAGAGATGTTGGTATCAACCCCCTATAGGACGTTAGGTCACCATGCTTTTACATCTAAAAACTGGATAGTTCGTTGGGCATTGACCCCGTATTTGCAACGATAGTGTTCAGATGTGCAAGATGTTTAATCAGTGCAATAATTCAAATAACACTTTATGATTTACATTGGTATTGACATCAGTAAGGATTCGTTCGTAGCAGCTTATCCTACCAAGAGTGGTTATACCACTAAAACCTTCAACAATGACACCAAGGGTGTGCGCCAGTTTATTAAATCCCTTCCCGATGAGGGCCATTGTGTGATGGAAGCAACAGGTAACTATAGCATGCTTTTGCTCTATTTACTCCAACAGGCAGGCATTCTTGTCAGCATGGAGAATCCGCAGAAGATCAAGCATTTCTCTCGCGCAATGATGAGTGTTGCAAAAACGGATGAAATCGATGCTAAACTCATTGCCATATATGGTGAGAAAATGAATCCAGCACCATACAAGATACCATCAGAGAGTATCCTTTTGCTAAAGCAAAAACGTACTGTTTTGCGCCAGTTAAAGAAGCACTTAGCAGCTACGATAAACCTGCAACAGTCGTTGGCAGTATTGCCTAAGCAAGATACTACAAGTAAGGTGGCAGTAGAGCAAACTATCAAGTTTTTACACAAACAAATCTCTAAAATGGAAGAAGAGATTACGAATCTTTCCAATAAGGAGTTTAAGCGTCAAATGGACTTGCTCACTTCCATTAAAGGCATCGGTAATACTCTCGCTTCTGCGCTGATAGTTGCCACTGGAGGGTTTACTTACTTTACAAGTGCAAAGCAGATATCACGCTTTCTTGGGATATGTCCTACTTACCAACAATCAGGTACATCAGTCAATATCAAAGGTCATATTAATCGCAATGGTGATACTCATCTACGCTGTCAGTTATATCTTGCTGCTTGCTCTTCGCTTCGATGTAATACTGCATGCAAACAAGCTTATGATAGATTGCGAGCCAACGGCAAATCGGGCAAATCTGCTATCATCGCAGTAGCGAACAAACTCATTCGTCAAGCATTTGCAGTTGTCACATCTAATCGACCATATATCGATGGATATGTATCAACTTTTGCATAAAAAGCATTTTTTTTGTTAAAAATTTATTATAGTTCGTCCAATGAGGGCGACTGACTGCTGCTGTTCTCATGGTCGTGTATCTCAAACGAATCTGTCTGCTGATATAACCGACTGTCGCGGTCGGATGCTCCGTAAGGCATGTAAGCCATGTTGTCGCGTAGGCGGATGTTCAGCATATTTTTGTCGCCGTTTGTCCAGTTGTAATTCAGTGACACATTAACAGGATAAGTCTTGTAACGCGTCGGTTCGCCTACTTCGTTATTCTCTATCTTGCCTGTCGAAAAATGGTAGGTCTCATTGTTGGTGCGCGTCCAATAAATGTCATATGGCGCATAAGTGGCGACTGCTTGTAAAGACGATTTGCCAAAATGCACCTTACCTGCCAGATAGTAATTATCGATACCCGGCAGGGTCAATCCGTTTGTTCCTGCAAGCATGAGCGAACCGCCTGTGTCGCGGTGCTTGACAATATAATCAACTACAGCCGCCGCACCGTTGTATCGCACGCCCGGTTGGTCGTGGTACTCAATGCGGATAATATCTTTCGGGTTGATGGCTTTTACATCTGCCGTGCTTGCCTCTACACTGTTGATGCGCAGCTGCACGCTCTCGTCAGAAAGCGTTTTGACGGAATTGTCAATAGGACTGATTACGATACGCGGAATTTGCAAGTTCTGTAACAGAGAAACGCCATCCGATGAAGCCTGCATCTGTTCTTTGGATGGCAACAAAATTTGCCGATCTACTTTCTGAATAACGGCTTGACTTTCTACTACCACTTCACCTAATTCCGTTGCGCCTTCTTGCATTTGTATTGTGCCTATATGCATATTGTCATTCACGGTAAGAGCCATGCGGATTGTTTCATAACCAATATAGGAATGTTCAAGAATATAATCGCCCTTCTCGGCATTTAGCGTGAATTTGCCGTTGTTGTCTGTGGTGGTTCCGGCTATCTGCATAGTGTCTTGTATTAGCAAGACGGTTGCACCGATAATAGAAAAATTGTCGTTAGCGTCCTTGATACGACCGGATATTTTGGCATTGTTCGCCGTTGCGGTAATGGCAGAACAAAACAATACCGCAAAAAATATGGTGTGTTTCATTGTTCGTCAAATTATGTTTGGTAAAGGGCATAGAGCAACCGTTCTACATACTATGGTATGAAGAAATTTGGTGAAAAACTTTGATAGCCGCAGAACGGTTGCTACAAAGCCTTTATGGAATAGAACAGATTATTTGTCCTTGAGCATCAGTACTACCGAGCAATCTTCCTCACGGGTATTGCAGATGATAAACTCCGTATCGGAAGATAGAAATATCGCATCATCGTTACCGTTGGAGTGCGACTCCATAAGGATTTCATAGCCTTTCTCTTTTGATAACTTTTGAATGTCTTTGGAGAGTTGTTGCTTCTTGTCTCCTTTGGCGGTGATGATAATCATTCGGTTGAAGTTAGCGAACTTCTCAAGGTCAGTGCCTTTGGTGTCTATGCTGTCAAAAACGACTTGTCCTGCCGTAGCCAAAGACAAACCGGCACTGAACATAGCCTTGTTGATGCACACATATTCCACGCCTTCCATCTTGGCGTATTTCTCAAATACTTTATTTTGGGCTTGCGCAGCGATACTGCAAAGGGCAATGGCTGCTACTAAAAGAATTCGTTTCATCATAATTGTATAGTTTTAATAGTTGATATATCGGGTTGCATTTTGAATGGTTTGA
>JAFZGC010000142.1 GCA_017555595.1 Paludibacteraceae bacterium
AACCAATAATGAATACTAGTTGCCTTCATATTACCTGCATTATTCAACGCTGCAACGCATTTATTTGCAGCACCTTGCGTTGTAATTTAATAGGGGGGGGTAAACAACCAAACGCCATAAATAACCGCGCAAATCGCGCGTATTTCATACACAACACACCAACTATGTTAGCCCATCAGGCAGCGTAGTTGGTGTAGTTTTTTATTAACTATGAGTTATAAGTGATAAACATTCAAAGTCGATACATATTTTTATTTGTTGAGATTGAGCGATAGCATAGTTGCTGGTGATTGAAGCAGCAACGAGCGGAGCGGTGGCAATTTATTACGGAGTACTTTGGGAAAATAAAGAGATTTAATAAGATTTCTGCCCAAAGGGCAAGGAGATAAAAACAAAACAAACAATAATATTAACAATTAAAAACAAAACTTTTATGAAAAAGCTAACATTTTTAGCCATTCTGGCAATGGCACTCGTTTTCACAGGTTGCGACCAAAACAAACCCGATGACTACTCCGACTACCCACAACTTATCGTAGGTAAGTGGTTTAACTTTACAAGCGATGTGAGTATGTTTTTGAACTACAAAGCAGATAAGACATACAGCGTAACAGGTTACGATAAACAATTTGGATGGATGGGATTTGATGGAACTTACTCATTGCAAGATAATACACTTTTGTTAACAAGAAAAGGCAATGTGTCTTCAGAAGCAAAGATTGAATTAACTAATGATAGATTTGTTTTTAAGTCGTTGTCTGATGAACCTGACTATTCAGAGCAAGTTCACTACCGCGTAAAAGAACAATTCGACATCAAAGGTAACTATACCTATCTTAATTCAGCGGTTCGAGTAGTTCCAGCCGAAGGCAAGACCGCACTTCAGTTGCCTGAAGGTGTTCTCTTCCAAGGTCAAAACTCTATCCCTGTGGAGGCTATGCACGGCGATCGCATTATTGATGTAATGAAGAAGTTCTTTGCCGATGCGACCTTCGCTGCTGATGGCAAACTCAACCACACTCTGGATGGCGAAGCAAAGACCAAAAACTACACCCTCGATGGCAATAACCTCACCTTCAACCTCTACGAGGGCAGCGATACCTATAAGGTAAATGCAACTTCTTTCCCAGATGAGGATGGCGACCGCCTCTTTATCATTATTCCTAAGCAAGCTGCTTGGTTAGGTGGTATGGTGGACTTGGTAGAGAAAGAGCAAGAGGGATTGAAACTCACCGAAGCACAAATAGCAGAATTGGAGAAGGAGTTCATGGCTACCTTCGAAACCTTCACCGTCATCCTCTCTTTTTCTAAGAAGTAATGCACGCTGTGCGTGAGTAGTGGCTACTTTGTAGCGGTTACCCGCCAAAGGCGAAATACTTCGCGAAGCGACACAACCTCTTGCATGCAAGACACAACCTCCTCAAAGAGGACACAACCAAACAAAAAAATCGCATAGCCCTTGCGCATATGCGATTTTTTTTACTACCTTTAAATGGCGAAAAAATCGCCATTTTCTTGCACATATCAAAAAAAAGCACTACCTTTGCACCGAAAATTCATAAAAACACATTGAACTGCTGAAAAAATAATGCACAAAATATCATGGAAAGTATTGAGAAACAAATAATTGCTAGTTTATCAAAACGCGGAAGGGGTACGGTATTCTTTTCGGACTCTTTTTCACACTTAGGGACAGCAAATAGAATACATAAAGCCATGGAAATCTTAATTAAACAAGAAAAGATTATTCGTGTAGCAAGAGGTATATATTGTTATCCTAAAATTGATAAACAACTAGGCTTAGGTGTATTGTTCCCATCCGTTGATGACATCGTAAAAGCTATCGCCAAAAGAGATCATGCTAGAGTAGTACCAACAGGTGTATGGGCACAAAATAAACTAGGACTATCTACCCAAGTACCATTGAACTTTGTGTATTTAACCGACGGCACTTCGCGTAAGTTAGAGATACTAAATGGTTGTATGGTAACTTTCAAACACACCGCACTGAAGAACCTTTCCTTTACCAATTATCTGGCGATGTTGATAAATGTTGCATTGCGGGACTTGGGACAAGAGAATATAACAGAAGAACATATCAAACGAATTCATCAACTATTGCAACACGAAAAACAATCCGACATTGAGCGCGATTATGGACGCATGACAGGATGGATTAGAGAAATAGTCAGAGGAGCGTATGAATAATTTTTTCACATTATCAAAATCAGATCAAAGGCAAATCATCGAGCAAACAGCCTTGCGTATCAATTTGCCAGTACAAGCCATTGAAAAAGATATTTGGGTAACAACTATCTTGCAGATTGTATTCTCATTGCCTGTTGCAGAGCATTTGATATTCAAAGGAGGCACCTCACTCAGCAAAGCGTGGGGATTAATCAATCGCTTCTCAGAAGATATTGACTTAGCAGTAGGAAGGACGCTATTTGATTTGGAAGGCGATTTAACCAAGAAAGGAATCAAAAAACTACGCAAACGCTCATCTACATTTGTTCGAGACGAATTATTCGTAATGCTACAAGACGCAATCCACAAATACGGACTGGCGGATAAATGTACACTAACTGTAGAACCTGATGGAGAGGGAGATAGCACATATCCCGAACCTCGTAAAATCTTCGTTGCATACGAAAGTGCATTTGAAGAGCAATTGGATTATCTGCGCCCTGTGGTAATGCTGGAAGTAGGAGCACGCTCATTAGTAGAACCTTACGAGCAAGTGCAGGTGCATAGTATGGTAGAGGAGCTATTTCCTGCAATCACAACCACCCTTATTAATAGCTTTATCTCCACTGCCATTCCTGCTAAGACAATGGTGGAGAAGATGTTCCTCTTGCACGAACTTTTTAGCGTGTCCGGACATGGTATGCAAGCTGACCGCAAGAGCCGACATTTATACGACCTATACCAAATGATGCAGCAACCCTTTGCAGCGGAAGCTATTGCTGACGATGCTTTGTGGGAAACGATTCGCCATCACCGCGAAGTTTTCACTTCGGTACAAGGAGTTGATTATTCAGGAGATATACGCACGCGAATTTGCCTACTGCCTCGCGAAGATATTACAGCCATCTGGCAGAAAGACTACGAAGTCATGCGCAGTTCAATGATTCATCACTCTGCTCCCACTTGGTCAGAACTGATAGAACAATTAACCACCCTACAAGATTCCGTCCGCAAGAAACAATAGTTTCACCCTGCCTATATCCTATAGCCGCTTCGCGGTGTCCGATAGGCGGTACGCCTTCCCTCCCCGCCTCTACACTTTACACCATATTTACACGAAAAAATCGCATAGCCCTTGCGCATATGCGATTTTTTTTACTACCATGGCATTGCTTTCTGCGAGACCTCTCTTTGGGCAGACTAAGAGGTCCGCTTACGACGAATCACCTGCGTCATACAATGGGCTGCTCCGTAACCTTTAATTAGGTTCTCAAGGGGCACCCATTCTACTTTTACGCCATGTTGTTCAAACGCTTGAACAAGGGTGTGCGATTGATTAGCCACTGCCATAATATGGCGCGGAGCGATAGTCAGGTAGTTGTTGGCATAATGCAACTCATCTTCCTCACTAATAGGTATGATACTAAAGCCGACGCCTTGTAGATAGGCTACCAATGGAATATCTGCCTGATCTAAGCGATAGGATATGCCATCTTCTGCGCGTGTGTACAAATCCACCGTCACCCACTCAGGGTCTTGGTCCGTGGCATGCAATCTACTTTCCACCAAGGTACACAGATCGCGGTCAATGATATTGAAATAAGTATCAAGGTGCATCTGCATCTGCCACCATTTCCGATCCTTCACTACCACTACCGTATCATGACCAAAGCCATCGGCACGCATAATCTGCTGTATGCCCTCTATATTGGTGCGCATGCCACAACCTATGAACGCTCGCGTACCGGCTGGGATATAATCTCCACCTTCTAAACGACCATCACCTGTAATACGAAGAATAGGCTTCACACCCATCTGTTCGTAGCAGAAGGCTATCAAATCCGTCTCCTTGCTTCGCTGAGCAGAGTTCATATTGCAGATAATCTGCCCCTTGGGAGTAGAGATACTTTGGTCACGCGTGAAATACAGATTGAACAATGGCGATTGCAGGTATTGCGCCTCCACGCCCGTATTGATGTCTGTAGCCGTCAGTCGAACAGTAGGTTGCAGCAGGATACAACGGATAAGATCATTTCGCGACATCTGCGCAATCGTTTCCCTGCGATAGCTATCACTTACAGCCAGATGATCCGATTCATCAATATCGCTTTCGTACTGCAAAACATTGCTCACATAATCGCGAAGTGCCTCTATAGGAGCTTGTTGTAAGATTTCCGACACGGTCATCACCTCTATGCCATTTGCCTCAAGCATCGCTATGTAATTCTTATGCTCTATTGCGGCAGAATCCACATCAAAATAATACTCAAACAATGCCGCCAACGGATTGATAGCACCACTAAACAATTCATCACCTGGTGTATGCATCAAAATCTGGGTAGCACGATTCCATTCTGCCACAGGAGAAGCACTCGAACAAGAAGATGTATTGCTATGGCATGCTGTTAGCACACACATCAATACCAACGGAATAAAACGAACTGATTTCATCATATCTATTTTCATGGAGTTTAACGGTGCAAAGTTACTACAAAAAATGCATACTACCAAGAAATTTATAAAAAAACTACTAACATCCCTAATTCCTACACCTGCCAAACAAAAAAAAACGTACCAAATCGTGCATTTTTCTTGCATATTTTGAATAAAATTAGTACCTTTGCACGCAAAATAATATAAGATAACATATGGAAATCGAAAAAGCACTCAATGGTACTGAGCTTACCTTGAAAATCATTGGTCGTCTTGACACCGTTACCGCCCCTGAATTAGAGGCTTGCCTCAAAGAGAGTTTAGACAGTATCGCCAACCTGGTAATGGATTTTGCAGCATTAGATTATATCTCTTCTGCTGGTTTGCGTGTGATATTGCAAGCTCAAAAGACCATGAATAAGCAAGGTGATATGCTCATCAAAAATGTCAATGAAACCATCAACGAAGTATTTGAGATGACTGGTTTCGTGGATATTCTGAATATCGAATAAAATGAACCGAAAAATACATATAATCACTCGTTGTTGGGCAATGCTCTTGCTAGCAACGATGTTTTTTGCGTGTAATAAGTATGACAAGCACTACCAGATCTACGAGTTGTGGGTGGGTGGTGTGAAAGTCACTACGCGCAACCAATCCGATATCCTCGGCGATGGCGCAGTGCGCTACGAAGGTGATCGAGAGTCGGGTACTCTTGTTCTAACTAATGCCAATATCACAGAAACCATCGACCCTGATGCAGATGCTATTGTTGTGTCAAATATTCCAAATCTGACTATTAAACTAGAAGGAGATAACAAAATAGGTTTGGGCAACAACGCTCCTGTGAATGCTATCGCTACTAGAAATCTTAGCGTCACTGGCGAGGGGAGTCTCGCAGTAGGTGCTCGTGCTAGTTGCTTCAAAGCGGACACTTTGCTCATCAAGTCAGGCAAGATAGATACCTATATCAAAACAGCAGATGAGGAGGTGGCAAGTTTCATGGGCGTAGCATTGTGGACACAAGATAAGATGATTATCAACGGCGGAGATATTGCGATACATTACACCGCCTCCTTTTCGCCTATCTCCTACGGATTATATAGTGTGAGTGAACTGGAAATCAATGGGGGTAATATCCATATTAATCCCGACGACTCACAGTTGATGGCTGTGGGACTGATCACCTCTGGGCAATTGACCATCAATGGCGGTAAGGTTAGCGTCTATGGTTTGGATGATGCGATCAATGCTAAGTTCACGCATATCGCAGGTGGTGAGGTGCTAGCGCAAGCATTGGACTACTTCGCGGACGGCGTATGCCGATTGGTGACGAAAGCGGAGATAACTGGTGGAGTGTTCACCATAAGCGATATACAACATAACCCTAAGAGTGTGAAGTTGTTCTCCAATGACTTGCACCTAAACGGAGTGTCGATAGTAGCTGGTGCAAACGAGACTAGTGTCGCTAAGAAAGAGATAAACAACTATGGATATACCGACCCATATATTCGCATTGAAAAGGAGGAGTGATATGAGCAATAAACTGAAAAAAATATCCACTTCGTTTCAACAGTGGTTGCTATTGATAGTAGGCATCGCTTTTATTGTGACCTTGGTCTTCCTAGGGCAATATCAGACCAAATTATTCACCGATAGTGCAAATAATCTGCTAAATATATACATCAAAGATGTGCGTCATGACATCATGGATGTTACGGATAAGAATCTGCTGATACTCACCAGAGCAGTTGCCACAGAAGTGAACAATGCAGACAAAATCACATCAGAACTGCTAACAGGCATGTTGGAGAAATACAATGTGACGGAGATCAACTATTTTTCCTCTACAGGTGTTATTCTAGCTAGTAGCAATGCTGATTTTGTGGGCTATGATATAGGCAGAGGTGGCGTACAAGCTTCCGAGTTCTGGGCGCTATTAGGTGCTATAACCGAGTATGTGCAGCGTTTCCAACCGATAGGATTTGATGCGCAAAAATCCCGCAAATACGCAGGAGTAACTTTGGCTGCTGGTGGATTTATTCAAGTGGGGTATGATGAGGAAGCTTACTACCGAGCAATAGAAGTAGCGATAAATGAGGTGGTGAAGAATCGCCATGTGGGTGAGAGTGGATTTTTGATTGTTACGGATAGCGTATGGCGTATCATTAGCGATCGAGCCAACAACAAAAACCAGCCAGTGACTATCGTCACGGCCATGACCAAGGACTTGACCACGATAGGCAAGGATGAGATGTTTGAAGAGGGAATCTATATAGATGGTACCCTCCAACGCTGTTTCTGTATGCACAATGAGATAGAAGGGTATAAGGTTATAGCCGTCTATCCATATAGCGAGGCTATGGTGTCGCGCAATGTGTCGCTGAAAGTCATAACAGTGATGCAGATATTGATCTTCGGTCTGCTTTTCATAATGATCTTCTTGTTGGTACGCCGATTGATAGTGATGAATCTCCACAAAATCAATCATGCCTTATCTGCAATTACAGAGGGTAAGTTAGAAACGGTAGTAGATGTGCGTTCTAACGAGGAGTTTGATGCATTATCCAACGATATCAACGCCACAGTAGATACCCTAAAACGCTATATCAAAGAGGCAGAAGAGCGTATCGATGCCGAGTTGGCCTTTGCTAAGGCGATTCAGCATGCTGCTTTGCCATCCGTCTTCCCACCGTATCCCGATCGCAAGGAGTTTGAGATATTTGCCTCTATGCACACCGCCAAAGAGGTGGGAGGCGACTTCTACGACTTCTATTTTGTGGACGACGAGAATCTTGCTTTCCTCATGGCAGATGTGTCGGGCAAGGGAATACCAGCGGCAATGTTTATGATGACAGCCAAGACTTTTATTAAGAGTTTTGCCGAGTCGGGACTGAGTGTAGAACAGGTGTTTACCCATGCCAATGCCAAGCTCTGCGAGGGTAACGATGCGGGTATGTTCGTGACCGCATGGTTGGGAATCTTAAACACGAAGACGGGGCAAGTGCAATTTGCTAATGCCGGTCATAATCCTCCATTGGTAAGACATGCCGACGGCACATACGAGTACCTCAAGTCGCGTGCTGGCTTTGTATTGGCTGGTATGGAGGGTGTACGCTATCGCAAAAACGAATTGACACTCGCTCCTGGAGATGCTATTTATCTCTATACCGATGGTGTGACCGAGGCAACCAACCTCAACGAGGAACTCTACGGTGAAGAGCGATTGCAAAAAGTATTGGATATCTACAAAGATGCTACACCAGAAACCATTTGCGCAGAGGTGAAGATAGATGTGGATAAGTTCGTGGGTGAAGCACCACAATTCGATGACATTACCATGCTCGCTATACGCTATAAAGGTACGGAAAATTAATTAAGATAAAAAAGTAACAAATAATATGATACAAGTTACACACTTACAAAAACAATACTCCAACGGGCTACAAGTGCTGCGCGATGTGAATACAACCATCAAGCGTGGCGAAGTGATTTCTATCATTGGCCCCTCTGGTACTGGTAAGAGTACTTTTCTCAGATGTTTGAATATGCTGGAAACACCTACTGGCGGTCAGATTCTCGTGAATGGCGAAGATATTACCTCGCCTAAAACAGACATCACCAAGATTCGCCAAAAGATGGGTATGGTGTTCCAAAGCTTCAACCTTTTTGAGCATTTATCTATCATCGACAATCTCTGTTTGGCTCCTATCCGATTGTTGGGTAAGAGTAAGGAAGAGGCCAAGAAACGCGGTTTAGAACTCTTGGCGATGGTCGGATTGGTGGAGAAAGCCGATGCAATGCCGTCACAACTCTCGGGTGGTCAGAAACAGCGTGTGGCAATTGCGCGTTGTCTGGCTATGGACCCTGAGATTATCCTATTTGATGAGCCCACATCTGCCCTTGACCCTACGATGGTAAGTGAGGTATTGGGCGTAATCAAAACATTGGCTCAACAGGGAATGACGATGATCATCGTGACACACGAGATGCGATTTGCACGCGATGTGAGTACGCGCATCTTCTATATGGATCAAGGTGTCATCTACGAAGATGGAACGCCCGAACAGATATTCGGCAACCCTTTGCAGGAACGCACACGCGTCTTTATCAACCGCATACGCGACTATCGTTATACTATCCATTCGGCACAATACGACCTCTACGAACTGCAAGGCGGTTTGATAGGCTTCTGCCAAAAGTATTTCTTGTCCGAGAAAAAACAATTCAATGTGCAGTTGCTGGTAGAAGAGGTGCTGAAGGTAGTGCCACTAGATAAGGGAGACGTGGAATTAGCATTGCGCTATTCTGAAAAGGGAGAGAAGGTTTCCCTCGAACTCACCATGCCACAAGGTGTAGAACAGGTGTTGGAGAACGACGAAAATATCGATGATTTGGCGATGATGATTATACAAGGACTCTGTCAGAATATTGAATACCAACATACTGAAGACACTGGACAATTGCGTATCTGCCTCACCCTAAAAGACAAGCCCTTAAAAGATAAGAAGTGATATGGAACTAACGCTTGCGCTAAAAAATAATATAGACGAAATCAATCGTCTGCACACTTTTATCGAAGAAGTAGGAGAAGTTTTCGCATTACCTATGAAGACGGTGATGAATCTCAATCTGGTCTTAGAAGAGGCTGTCACGAATGTCATAATGTATGCTTATCCCAAGGAGGAGCACGAATACATCCACCTCACAGCCAAAGAGCAGGAAGGTAAATTGATATTTATCCTTACAGACTCAGGAAAAGCCTTTGATCCTACACAGGCACCCGATGCTGACATCACGCTATCGGCAGATGATAGACAGATTGGAGGATTGGGAATCTTTCTTATTCGCAAAATAATGAACGAAGTAAAATACGAACGCATTGATGGAAAAAATGTGCTCACTTTAGAAAAGGAACTCTAATTGTAACAATGATGAAAACAAGAAAATACTTACTTACATTAGCATACATATGTCTAACTCTTCTGACTGCTTGTGCTGACAAGCAAGCTGCCACAGACCAACAGAAGAAGATCGATCAACTCGAATCAATACGCGATTTGAGCACTAGCCGAGTAGGTGTGATCACAGGCGTAGTATATGAGGAAGCTCTGTCTAAAGAGTTCCCTGATATGCATGTCATGTACATCGACGATGAGATCGGCCTGCTGCAAAGCCTACAGACACACCGCTGCGATGCTGCCTTGTTTGATGAACACACATTGAAGTTCCACATGCAGAGCATTAGCGGAATCCGTATCTTGAAAGAACCCTATATGACAGCGGATGTAGGTGCAATCTTCCATCCTGAAAGTGAAGCATTGCGCGATGAGTTCAATGTATTCATTCGACAACTCAAGGCAGATGGAACCTATGATCAACTATACGAAAAATGGATCGAACACGGACAAACCTCTCACATGAGCGACATACCATTGCCTACTGTAGGAGAGCCGCTTCGTGTAGCCACCACCTCATGTAGCGCACCGCTGGTGTTTGTCAAAGATGGCAAGTTAGTTGGTTTAGAGGTAGAGATAATGACCCTGTTTGCTCAGCACATCAATCGCCCTATAGAGTGGTGGGATATGGACTTCTCTGGCGTACTACCTGCTGTTGTCAGCAAACGCTGCGATGCGGCAGTATGTAGCATCAATTATAGCGAAGAGCGTGCCAAGAATGTCATCTTCAGCGACACGTATTTCCTTTGCTCCTCAGTGGTAGCGGTTGCTGATGACGAAGTGGCTAATACAGCAGAAGAAACCAATGAAACTTTCTTTCAATCACTAAAAAAGACTTTCTACCAAAATCTCATAGAAGAAAATCGGTACCTATTGATTGTTGATGGTCTCAAAATTACCGCATGGATATCGCTATTCTCTATCCTCTTAGGTACGCTACTCGCCATTATCGTTTGTTGGATGAGTATGAGTCCATCTCTTACGCTGCGCTCCATAGCAAAAGTGTATATTAATATCATGCAAGGTACTCCCGTGTTGGTATTCCTATTGCTGATGTTCTATGTGGTATTAGCACAATCAGGCATGAGTGCAGTGATTGTCTCTATCATCACTTTCTCCATGAACTTTGCTGCATACGCCAGCGAGATTTTCAGGCACTCCATTGAGAATATTCCTCATTCTCAAACAGAGGCAGGTGTGGCATTGGGATTTACCAAAGCACAGACCTTTATATATATAGTTTTGCCTCAAGCATTACGACTGATTATGCCTAGTTACAAAGGCGAAGTAATATCCTTGGTTAAGACCACCTCTATTGTAGGATATATCGCCGTGGCAGACCTTACACAGGCAGGAGATATCATTCGCTCACGCACTTTCGACGCATTCTTCCCATTGATTTTGGTGGCAGTCATCTACTTCCTACTAGCATGGTTATTCTCCAAAGCCTTGGATATAATAGGTAACAAAATTCAAGAGTATAAGCATATCAAATAATTTTATGACAAGACTCAAAATCATACTACAGTCTATTTGGCAGACATGGCAACAAAGTCATTTGATGTTGCGCATTTTGATCGGTATTATCATTGGCTCTGTACTGGCACTTATAGTGCCTGGTATAGCTGCTATATCTGTGCTCGGTGACCTGTTTGTAGGTGCCCTCAAAGCTATGGCACCTGTGCTAGTGGCCGTGTTGGTAATGGCATCGGTGGCCGCTGCGGGAAAAGGATTGGGTAGTCGTTTCCGCTTGGTCATCACCCTCTATATGCTCACAACCTTGATTGCCGCTGTAGTGGCAGTTGTGGGTAGTTCGCTATTTCCTATTCATATCGCCCTAACCAATGTACAGGGGGCTACCGGAGCAGCTCCTGGGGCGCTGTCTGATGTGTTTCGAAATGTCGCACGCGAGATCATGAGCAACCCTATTACGGCTATTGCCAATGCCAACTACCTAAGTATCCTCTTTTGGGCAGTAATCATCGGTTTGGCACTCAAAGCGGTGGCTAGTCCGCAGACCATAACCAGTCTGCAACATTGGGCGGATGCTGTATCAAAAGTAGTGGGATGGATTATCCAATGTGCACCATTCGGTATATTGGGATTGGTATATACCTCTGTGTCTGAAAGCGGTTTAGAGATATTCACAACCTACGGACAACTACTCCTTCTGCTCATTGGCTGTATGTTGACCGTATCGCTAATAATCAATCCGCTAATTGTCGGTTGTATGCTTCGCCGCAACCCTTATCCGCTGGTGTGGCAATGCCTCAAAGGAAGTGCTGTAAGTGCCTTTTTTACTCGCTCCTCTGCGGCTAATATCCCGGTGAATATGGCACTATGCAAACGCATGGGAATAGACGAAGATTTCTATTCTGTCAGTATTCCACTCGGCAGTATCATCAATATGGACGGTGCGGCTATTACTATCACAGTGATGACGCTCGCCACTTGTAATACACTCGGAATAGATGTTCCTTTGGCTAGTGCATTGTTGTTGAGCATTGTCGCCACATTAGCGGCATGCGGCACTTCGGGCGTAGCAGGCGGATCGTTGTTGCTGATTCCAATGGCATGTTCGCTTTTTGGTATCTCGAATGATATCGCCATGCAAGTGGTGGCGGTAGGCTTTATTATCGGTGTGGTACAAGACTCTGTAGAGACAGCCCTCAACTCCAGCGGCGATGCTCTTTTCACTATCGCTGCAGATATGCGCGAACGGCTCAAGCGAGGAGAGAAAGTAGAGTTTTAATGAATTGAAAATTTATATTGTAACTATGATGAAAAGATTGAACTTAATGGTAATGCTTTGCCTATTAGTAGGCTTGGCATCATGCGGTGTAAAACAGAAATACCAAGACAAAGGGTATAGTGAAACCACCATGCAACTGATTCAAATGGTAGAGGAGAACAGCGAGCTGAAATCTCTACTGACCGAGGCCATCGAGAAGGGAAAGGGCATCAACCCCGACAAGAAGACCAACCCCGTGCAGTCGTTGGACGAGTATTACGACTTCGTTGACTACTCCCAGAAGGTGATGCCGTGGGATGTAATCCTCTGTCCTGGCCAGCCCACCATCTTCGGGCGTATGTATCAGGCACTCTGCTACTGCTACTTTATCAACTGCATGCCGCTGGAGTCATTAGAGGGCAAGAACCTCTTCACCGCCTCGGTGCAGTATACCGAGCCTTACCGCAACTGGCTTGTCAAGTATTGCCAGTCGTGGGGCGAATACCTGTCTTCTACCGAGTCATGGAACAAGGAGTACGAAGAGCTCATGATGGTGCAGGAGGAATTGGGCATGACCAACGGCTGGTATGAGGACCCCTCAAACTGGCATTCGTTCAACGATTTCTTTGCCCGTCGTCTCGCTTCGCCCGACCAGCGTCCTATTGCCGAACCTGCCGACCCTGCTGTGGTGGCATCGCCTTGCGACAGTGAACCACAGGGCGTATGGGCCATTGATGAGGATTCGTATATCGTGACCGACAACAAGATTGCTGTCAAGTCACGCGTGTTTAACTCTGTGCGCAACCTCATCTCACCCGAAAGTCCCTATTGCGATGCCTTTGCAGGTGGAACCTTCTACCACGCCTTCCTGAATGTGAACGACTATCACCGCTACCACTTCCCCGTGAGCGGTGTACTGAAGGAGCTGCGCGTAATCCCTGGCGACGATGCCCTGGGCGGAAGCATCACTTGGGAACCCGAGTTGCAGCAATACGTTGTTGATTGCTCGGTACCTGGTTGGCAGAGCGTGGAGACACGCGGCTTGGCTATCGTCGAAACCGACGATTACGGCCTCGTGGCAGTGATGCCCATCGGTATGTCGCAGGTGGCATCCATCAACTTCGAGAAGAACCTCAAGGTAGGCGATAGAGTCGAGAAGGGCGATATGCTGGGCTACTTCTTGTTCGGAGGCTCAGACTTCGTTCTAGTCTTCCAGAAGAAAGCCGACTTCAAACTCACTGCACCAGCCAATGCCGACAACGGTTGGCAGCATATCTTGATGGGCGAGAAACTTGGAGAATTTAACAAATAACATATAAACTTTTCAATATTAATATCCCATAGCCGCTCCGTGGCGTCCTATAGGCGGCACGCCGTCCTATAACCTCAAAGAGTAACCTCAAAGAGAGCATTTCCACCGAAATGCTCTCTTTTACAGGTAACTTATCTCTCCATCACTTTCCATCCACCTGTCTAGTTTTTGTATAAAAATAGTCATCCTATTGATTTTTTCATAAAAAGCCTCACTTTCCTTGCGTATGTGCATTTTTTGTAGTACCTTTGTAGCCGATATAGAATTCTTAAAAAAGAAAATGCGTATTGGCTTTACTACAGCATTACCTAAAGAAGGATTCGCTCGGCTGAGCGGACATGTTCTCTATGCCCCACTCAACGAGGCAGAAGTGCTGGTCAGCACCTTCGACCAACCCGTGACACGCGATATGATCATGTCGGCGCCTAATCTCCAATTGGTAACGAACTTCGGTGTGGGTTTCAATAATATTGATTTGAACGCCTGTCGCGAACGCGGTATTCGTGTGACCAATACCCCACAACCCGTCATCGAGCCTACCGCAGAGTTGGCGTTTGCGTTGATGCACGATGTAGCTCGCCGCACGGCTGAGTTCGACCGCAAACTGCGACAAGGGATAGCAGAGCCCTTTGGCGTAATGAACAACCTCAGCCACTCGCTCTATGGAAAGACGTTGGGTATTATTGGTATGGGACGCATTGGTCAGGCATTGGCACGCAGGGCGATAGCAAGCGGCATGCGGATTGTGTACCACAATCGTCGTCCCTTGGACAAGCGGATATTGGACGCCCTGAAGGGCTATGGGATAATGGATAATGGGTATCGGGTATCGGGTATTCGGTATGTGAGCAAAGAGGAACTGTTGGAGACAGCGGATTTTGTGAGTTTGAACCTACCCTATACGCCTGAGGTAAAGCATATCATTGACGGCAAGGCACTTAGGATGATGAAGCCTACGGCTTACCTTATCAATACTGCACGCGGTGCGCATGTGGACGAAGAGGCATTGGTAAAAGCATTGCGCGAAGGCGAGATTGCTGGTGCTGCGATGGATGTGTATGAGCATGAGCCACTGATTCACCCTGAACTACTGGAATTGGATAATGTAGTGCTCTCGCCACATACTGGCACAGGCACTTGGGAAGGACGTATCGCCATGTGTGAGAACGTCTGCGACAATATCCTTGCGTGGGAAAATAACGAAATTGATAAAATGAATATAGTACTATGAATATTACAGAAAGATTTTTGAAGTATGTGAGTTTCTGCACAACTTCGGACGAACAAACGAATATGACTCCGTCCACACCTGGACAAATGGAGTTTGCAAAGTATTTAGCGAACGAACTCAAAGAAATTGGTTTGCAAGAGGTGACATTAGATGAGAATGGTTATGTAATGGCTACCCTACCCGCCAATGTGGAAGGCAAACCAACTATCGGCTTTATTGCCCACATGGACACAGCACCTGATGCCAGCGGCAAAAATGTAAAAGCACGTATCGTTGAAAATTACGACGGCAATGACATTGTATTGAACGAGGAGAAGAATATCGTGTTCGAGGTAGCGAAATACCCAGAGATATTGGACTACAAGGGTCAAGACATCATCGTGACTGACGGTACAACCTTGCTCGGTGCGGACGACAAGGCTGGCTTGGCAGAGATCGTTACTGCATGCGAATACTTGATTCAACACCCTGAGATTCAGCATGGTAAGATTCGCGTAGGCTTTACACCAGACGAGGAGATTGGTCAAGGTGCTGACCACTTTGATGTGGAGAAGTTTGGTTGTGACTTCGCTTATACCATGGACGGCGGCGCTGTGGGCGAGTTGGAGTATGAGAATTTCAACGCAGCGGGCTGCAAAGTGAAGGTACATGGTGTAAATGTGCACCCTGGTTATGGCTATCATAAGATGATTAACTCTATGCGTATAGCTAATCAGTTTACTAGCATGTTGCCTCGTTGGGAGACTCCAGAGCATACACAAGGTTATGAGGGCTTCTACCACCTGATTGCCATGAACGGCAGCGTGGAGGAGACCACCTTGCAATATATCATCCGCGACCACGACCGCGCACGCTTTGAGAGCCGCAAACGCGAGATCGAGCACTTGGTTCGTAAACTCAACCAAGAGTATGGCGAGGGCACAGTAGAAGTAGATATTCGCGACCAATACTACAATATGCGCGAAAAGGTAGAACCAGTCATGTATATCGTGACGCTGGTAGAAGAGGCGATGAAGGAGGTAGGCGTTACCCCTCGTGTACAACCTATACGCGGTGGAACAGATGGTGCACGCCTCTCGTTTGAGGGACTGCCTTGTCCAAACATCTTCGCAGGTGGCGTCAACTTCCACAGCCGATCTGAGTACTTGCCAATTCCTTCGATGGAAAAGGCGATGCAAGTGATCTTGCAAATCGTACAAAAAGCGTGATTGGCAAAATAGTATAGAGTTGAAAGATTAAAGTTTAAAGGCGAGAATATATGAAAACTACTCCATTTACAGACATCCATATCGCTCTGGGAGCGAAGATGGCGGATTTTGCGGGCTTTAATATGCCTATTCAATACCCTACGGGTATCAACCAAGAACACATGATTGTCCGCGAGGGCGTGGGTGTATTCGACGTGAGCCACATGGGCGAGTTTTGGGTAAAAGGCGAGAAAGCACTTGATTTTCTGCAATATATCACTACTAACGACGTCAGCAAACTTGAAGCAGGAAAAGCACAATACACATGCTTCCCTAACGGCAAAGGTGGTATCGTGGATGACTTGATCATCTATAAATACTCCACCACCAAATATCTCCTCGTTGTCAATGCTGGTAATATCGACAAAGACTGGGCATGGGTGAACGAACACAATACCTTTGGTGTGCAACTCGAAAACGCTAGCGACCGTTATGGTCAATTGGCAGTGCAAGGACCTAGGGCTACCGAATTGCTCCAATTGCTTACTGATGCAGACCTGAGCGCTATTCCATACTATGCTTTCCGCGAGTGGTCTTTCGCTGGCGTACAAGGCGTAATCCTCAGTAATACAGGTTATACTGGTGCTGGTGGTTTCGAATTGTATTTCCCAAAGGAGCATAGCAAACAAATCTGGGATGCACTCTTCGAAGTTGGCAAACCATTTGGTTTGGCTCCTATTGGATTAGGCGCTCGCGATAGTCTGCGTCTCGAGAAATGGTACTGCCTCTATGGACATGATATCGATGATACCACATCACCATTAGAAGCAGGATTAGGATGGATCACCAAGTTTGATGCCAAAGATTTTATCGACAAAGAGTACCTGCTGAAGCAAAAAGCGGAAGGCGTACAACGCAAGTTGGTGCATTTTGAGTGCTTGGAGCGTGCTATCCCACGTTGTGGCTACGAGATTTGTGATGCAGAAGGCAATGTGATTGGTAATGTGACCAGCGGTATCATGCTGCCAACCACCAAGGTAGGTATCGGCATGGGCTACGTGCAAACCCCATTTGCTAAGAAAGAGACCATTATCTATATCAAGATTCGCGAGAAACTTATCCCTGCAAAGATTGTATAATTCTATCATACAAAATAACAACAAACGGCGGAAAATTTCCGCCGTTTGTTGTATTTACTGACACATTATTTCAATCGTAAGAATCCTATACCGAAGCGCTTCACAGCTGCTCGCTCTAGATCTTCTCGTACAGATGGATCAGCAATACTGATGAGTGCTTTAGCACGTTCTGCCAATGGCAAGTTGCGCAGATAAACGATACCATGCTCGGTGGCAATATACTGTGCCTGAAAGCGTGTAGTCACTACACCCGCACCAGGAGCAAGATTGGCAACAATTTTGCTTTGCCCTTTGCTTGTCATACTGGGCAGAGCGATAAAGCATTTGCCTCCTTCCGACAATGCAGCACCGTACATAAAGTCATGCTGACCGCCCACACCAGAGATGATGGTTTCGCCTATTGAGTCGGCACAAATCTGCCCTGTGAGATCTACCTCTACAGCAGAATTGATGGCCATCGCTTTAGGGTTTTGGCGGATGTTTTGTGGGTCATTGGTGAATGCTACATCGCGAATGACGAAGTCAGGATTATTATCCATGTATTCGTACAGATGTTTCGAGCCC
>JAFZGC010000143.1 GCA_017555595.1 Paludibacteraceae bacterium
AGTGAGGAATTGATCATTTAGTTGCGAGAAAGTGGTTTCAACTCTTTTTCCGGCCTTTGCGAACGGGGCAAATGTAGGTTCCCGATTTTTCTGATTAAGTCTGTAAGGACACTCCAATTTAATGTTTGCAGTTTCAAACAAATCAAGTTGTATCTCTGCTCCAATATACCCCCTGTCTCCGAATATGCTGCAATTGTGATAGAAAAGTTTAATGTCCTTCAAAAATTAATATCATGAACACTAGCTTTTGTAAGGTCATATGAATGTATAACACAGCTTAAACCACATAGTGCATGAAGTTTATTTCCAAAGAAATAGATGCCTTGAGATGCACAATATCCAATTGCCAATTTGAATAATCTCCTCAACGCTCTCTGACAGAATGGCCTCTTCTATCATCTTACTCACACGCTGATTCATTTGTGCGGCATCTGGAGTTTCTCCCTTAGTAAGTTTATATATTATAGAGCGTACTCCACAGAAGAAGTAAATATCTTCACGCTCGACTGCAGATATTTGTTCGCTATTACAGCACATATTAAATGCCGATTTCAACTTCTTCGTATGCCCCATGAAGAGGTTTTCAGTTTCTTTGGTTGTTTGTGCAAACTCAGCACCTTTGTTTAAGCAGTCCAACTGTTCTAATGGAGTTCCTGTGGAGAATTTCTTATGGTCGAACTTTGCGAACATACGACGAAGTATATCGAGCTCATCTTTTACCATTGCAATAGATTGCTCAATCGTTTCAACATAATCTGTGTCCGTCTCACCCGTTGCATATCGCTTTAAGGCGGTATGCATATTATTCTTTATGCCAATATAATCCACTACTAAGCCCTTGTCCTTACCTGGATATACTCGATTTACGCGTGATATTGTTTGTACAAGCGTATGTTGCTGCAAAGGCTTGTCGATATACATTGTGTCGAGGCAAGGAACATCAAAACCTGTAATCCACATATCAACAACGATGGCAATCTTGAAGTTTGATTTAGGGTTTTTAAACTGAATATCTAGTCTCTTTCTATCCTCATCCGTACCAAGAAGGTCGTATAGTTCTTGTCCATCATCTTTGTTGCGAGTCATCACTAACTTTATACGCTCAATAGGCAGTGGCGCATTGCCATAGGTAACCATTGGTTCTGCCACCATACTATATTGAGGTAGCGACATCGTGTTGCATGTTGGCAATGTTGCCCACTCTGGGCGCAACGTAATAATCTTTTTGTATAGGTTGTACGCAATAGTACGATTAGAGCATACAAACATTGCCTTACCTTCAACGGTGCTACCTTCGGCGATTCGTGCTTCATAGTGGGAAATAAAGTCTTCCGCAACAGCCTGTAATCTGTCGGGATCGCCAAGAATGCGTTCCATCTGAGTAACAGCCTTTTTACTCTCCTCAATCTGATACTCATTCGTGCCCTCTTCGGCGCATTGTTGATAATATTTCTCTATCTCTTGCAATTGGGTGTTATCAACTAGAACCTTTGCGGCACGTCCTTCATATACTATGCGACGAGTGATATCATCTGCCACCGATTCTGTCATAGTATAGGCATCTACCACATCTCCAAATACATCAATAGTTGCATCAATAGGCGTGCCTGTAAAACCTACATAAGTTGCATTGGGCAACGAGTCGTGCAGATATTTCGCAAAGCCATAACTGCGCTTTACGCCACTCTCTGTTTGTCGTACTTGTAAAGTTAGATTTGTTTGTGAGCGGTGCGCCTCATCTGAAATGCAGATGATATTCGCTCGTTTTGACAGTAGCTGTGTGTCTTCGGTGAACTTATGTATCGTCGTGAGAAATACACCTCCACTTGTTCGCCCCGCCAAATACTCTCGCAATTTAGCACGGCTTTCCACCTCAACCACGCAGTCGTCGCCAATAAACTTTTTAGCTGTTCCGAACTGTTCCGAAAGTTGGGTGTCGAGGTCGGTACGGTCTGTAATAAGTATGATTGTCGGACTCGCAAACTCAAGGCTCCGCATCAACATTCTTGTTAGGAAGAGCATCGTGAAGCTCTTGCCGCAGCCTGTGGCACCAAAGTATGTGCCTCCTTTACCATCGCCATCTGCATTTAACTTTGAGTGTTGGAGTATGTTGTTGAACAACTTGTGTGTCGCAAAGAATTGCGGATAGCGGCAAACGATCTTCTGCTCACGCTTTGACGAGTCGGGCAGGAATACAAAGTCTTTGATTACACTTAGTAGCCTATCTTTGCGAAATAACCCTTGCACCATTGTAAGCAACGAACTTACGCCATCTGTCGCCTTGTCTGTTGCCTCCACCTTACGCCACGCATAGAAGAACTCGTAAGGGGTGAATAGCGAGCCATACTTGCTGTTTACGCCATCGCTGATGATAACAAAAGCGTTATATTTGAACAGTTCGGGAATATCTCTACGATAGCGCACGGTCAGTTGCGTAAAGGCATCCTTTATTGTAGTCTCCTCCTTTACGGCACTCTTGAACTCCAGCACTACCATCGGCAAACCGTTGATGTAGATTATGCCATCGGGGATACGCTTTTCTAAGCCCTTTATCTCTAACTGATTTACGATGCGTATAATGTTGTTTGCCTCAGCGCAAAAATCTATTGGCTCTATAAAGAGATCTGCCATTGAGGCATCCTCGCGCTTTATCGAGAATCCTTCGGTAATCAGACGATAGGTGTGCACATTGTTCTCATACAGCGAGCCACCAATATCTGCCGTCAGTCGTGATATTACGCTTTCCACTTCCAGCGAACTTATTTCTTGTTCAGCGTAACGACTTCTTAGGTAAGCCTTCATATCGTCGCGAAGCAGCACATCACATAGTTCCTTATGAATCTCCTCGCCGTTTGTATATATGTAGCCCTCTTGTTGGAACAAATCCATTATTG
>JAFZGC010000144.1 GCA_017555595.1 Paludibacteraceae bacterium
CTGGTATAAGTTCTTCGAGTGCTTCGGTGTTAACCCTCTGTTTATCTTCTGCTTGAGTGCTATTGCTGTGTATGTGATGCGTAGCATCCGCTTCGAGTATCACGAGCAGATGTACAATGTATGGAGCTTCTGGTATAAGGTTTGTATGCAACCGCTCTTTGGCAACGAAGGTGGTTCATTGGCATGTGCTTTAAGCCTTGTATTTGTGTTTTGGTGTATTGCCTATATTCTCTACCGCAAGAAGATCTATATCAAGCTTTAGTTTAGAGGACGCTCGCTCTGCGAGCTACAGTTTAGAGTTTAGAGGCGAGAATCATGCCCAAGATAGCAACCATAGGCTTTTTCGACGGTGTCCATCGCGGACACCGTTTCCTGTTTGCGCAACTTCAAGAGTATGCCAAGTTGCATCATCTCACGCCTGTCATTTACACATTTGAGCAACATCCCAAGCAGGTCTTGACGGGCGAACCACCTCTTCTCCTCACTTCTGCTGAGGAGCGCAAACAACTCTTGGAGCAATATGCTGAGGTTCGCATGCTTAATTTTGCAGATGTGCAACACCTTACTGCTGAGCAGTTTATGTGTTACTTGCACGAACAGCAAGATGTTGATACACTCCTCTTGGGATACGACCATCGTTTCGGCTCTGACGGCTTGAAGGGCTTCTCTGAGTTCGAACATATCGCGCGAAAAATAGGTTTACATGTGCTACGCGCGTACGAGTGTTTGGTGGATGGCGTACCTGTTAGTTCATCTCGTATTCGCAAACTTCTTGCTGCGGGACAGGTGTACGATGCAAACCGCCTTTTAGGCTGCGAATATACACTCACTGGCCTGGTAACTCATGGCAATGGTATTGGCAATCAGATTGGATTTCCAACTGCCAATATCCAACTCTCTGGTTCTAAACAACTGCCTATGCAGGGGGTCTATGCTGCGCAAGCGCATATGAATGGGGCAGAGTATAAGGCAATTGTTAATATCGGCACCAACCCAACCATTGGTAATGCCCATGTTACCATCGAAGCGCATCTCATTGACTATCAGGGAAATTTGTACGATAAAACCCTCTCTATTTCTTTCCTCCGTTTTCTCCGCCCTGAGCAGAAGTTCGCTTCTCTTTCTGACTTGCAACAGCAGATCCAACGCGATATTCGGTTGCTCTAAACCACTTCATGTAAAATAAACAATAGCCCTACGGGCTCTCTAAACCCTAAACAGTAGCAAAGCGTCCTCTAAACATAAAAAGCGCAAAAAAAGCGCTTTTTATTTGCAAATCCGCAAATTTTGTTGTACCTTTGCACCCGCATTCAGTTTTAGGGAAGCCAGTGAGATTCTGGCACAGACCCGCTGCTGTGATTTGCAATATCGTTTGTTCCGAATCTAAGTCACTGCCTATCAGGTGGGAAGGCTGAACAAACGAGCAATAAGTCAGAAGACCTGCTGCATGCTTAGTTGAACACTCTCGTGGTATAGAGTCAAACAACATGCGTAGATTAATATCCATAGTATTTTTCACACTCCTGTGTGTAGCAGCATTCTCTCAAAACAATGCCGCCGACTCTCTTTTGGCCTTATCGCCTGATAGCCTCATCGCCCGTTATCTCGAATTAGAGGAGTACACCGTTACTGCTCACGTCAAAGAGAAGGACATCATTATCCCTCAAACACTTTCGGGCGTACAACTCAAGAAGATGAATGCCCTCAGCGTAGCCGATGCTATTCGCTATTTCTCGGGTGTACAAATCAAAGACTACGGTGGTGTGGGCGGTATCAAAACCGTCAATATCCGCTCTATGGGAACCAATCACATGGGCGTGTATTATAATGGTGTGCAACTGGGTAACGCGCAAAACGGACAAATCGACCTCGGCAAGTACTCTCTCGAAAACATCGAAGAAATCCAACTCTATAATGGTCAGAAATCCGATATCTGGCAATCCGCTCGCGAGTTTGGTGCTGCCGGCAGTATCTACCTCACCACCCGCCGTCCTCGCTTCGACAGCGGCAAGACCTTCAACATCAAAGGTCAAATGCGTGCAGGTAGTTTCGATCTCATCAATCCTAGTTTCTTGCTGGATCTGAAACTCAGCGAGACGATGTCCCTCACCGCCAACGCCGAACTCGTATCTTCTAGCGGCAAGTATCCTTTCCGCTACCGCCGCGTCACCCCTTCGGGCGAACTAGCCTACGACACCACCGCCATACGCCAAAACGGCGATATCAACGCCATACGCGTAGAGGCGGCGCTCAATCATTACTACAGCAATACCGGTTTCTGGAAACTCCAACTCTACCACTACAACTCCGAGCGTGGAGTACCTGGGGCGATTGTCAACAATGTATGGCGTAACGGCGAGCGTCTATGGGACCGTAACTCTTTCGTACAAGCCACTTGGCAAGACGAACTCTTCAATCGATGGTCTCTTCGCGTCAATGCGAAATATGCCAACGACTATACCCGCTATATCAACAACGACGACAAACTTATCCATGTCGAGAACCAATACCTACAACAAGAGTTCTACTTCACGATGGCGCACAAAGTGCGCATCTTCGATTGGTGGGATGTGAGTGCTGCCTATGATATGCAATGCAACGCGCTGAGTATGTACCTCAACGCACACCGTTTTACCCATTGGCTCAGCGCTGCCACCGCCATCAATATCAAAAACTACCTACGCCTCCAAGCCAGCATATTAGGGACATTTGTCAATGATGAGAAAGGAATCCAAAACCAGGAATCAAGACCCAACACTACCCAACACTACACAACACTACACAATACTACACAACGCTTTACCCCTGCTTTGTTCCTCTCCTACCGCCCTACGCAACTGGTGGATTTGCGCCTCAACGCCTTCTACAAACAAAGTTACCGTTACCCAACCTTCAACGATCTCTATTACACCGACATGGGCAACGCTTACCTCAAACCCGAGTTAGCGAAGCAGCATAATGTCGGTTTGAGTTTCACACAACCTTTCCGCATTGCGGGGCAAAAGGGCTCGGAGTTCCGCCTCAATGCCGATTATTACTACAACCGCATATCTGATAAGATCATCGCTTACCCCAAGGGTCAGCAGTTCCGTTGGACTATGCTTAATCTTGGACTGGTGAAAATCAACGGCGTGGATGTGAATGCGCAACTGCATTTCGTATTGCCAATGAACTTCTACCTCACCGCTAAGGCTCAATACACTTATCAAACGGCGATTGATGTTACCGATCCAAACGATACCTATTATGGCGACCAGATTCCTTATATCCCATGGCATTCAGGTAGTGCGGTAGGTATGTTTGGCTGGCAAAACGACTGGCAGCAATACGGCTTAAACTATAGTTTCATCTATGTTGGCGAACGCTATAACCAACAAGAGAACATCATCTACAACTACACCCAACCTTGGTACACCCACGATCTGAGCGTATTTGGTGAATGGAACATCCAGCCTATATCCCATAGCCGCAAAGCGGCGTCCAATAGCCCAAAGGGCGTCCGATATCCGATAATCTTGCGCATAGCGCTAGACATCAATAACCTTCTTTCACAAGATTACGACGTGATCCTCAACTACCCTATGCCTAAACGTAATTTCAAATGTACCATCAGCATTACGTACTAAGATAAACAACGAAGATGTTTTTTAAAAAGACAATATCAACAATGTTGCTCAGCAACCAACCTCTTGCCGCTCGTGATGTTGGCGAGCGGAATGTTGTTGAAACAAGTTGTTTATGTTGTTGTGAAAAATATATTCTTGGATTATGGCAGTCTATGCTGATTAGTCTTTGCTCCTTGCTCCTTATTCCTTGTTCCCTCACCTCCTGCCGTGGCGACGAGATCATCTTCCCTGCGGAGTATGAAAAATTGCCGATGGAATCGAGAGAATTGAGCAGTTTTGCGGCCAACGAACCTATTGGCATGTACCTGCTCAACGAAGGCAATATGGGTAGCAACAAAGCCACTATCGACTACCTCGATTTCTGCAACGGCACCTATATCCGTAATATCTACGGCGAACGCAATCCGAATA
>JAFZGC010000016.1 GCA_017555595.1 Paludibacteraceae bacterium
ACACTCATTGAGCGGAAAGGCCTCTCCTTGGAAACAATTCAACGACAAGTAGCAAATTTCTTAATGGATTTTGAGGGAGTTCAAGTGGCTTATCCTATCCACGAAGCTGTACGATCTGAGCATAGTCCATCCATTTATAGACAACAATCAGGAGATGTCTTTTATCTTTTGCAAGATCATTGGATATTAGACACCAACGAAAATACGCAGTATGATTGTGTTATTCAGACATCGCCTACAGCCCCCTTATTGCTTTGGTCAGCTACTTTGCGCACTTTCCCGGAGAAAGAATTAGATGCTACAGATATCAAATCGCTAATAATCAGTAATAAATAAAATAGTAAATTGTAAATACTCAAATTGTAAATCACTATGATTTTTTACGAAATTAAAATCAGTTATACTCGCCAAACGGGCGAAGACAACCCAGCAGCAGTTAAAGAAACCTATTTGGTAGAGGGTCTTACCTGTGCCGATATAGAAAACCGCTTGATAGAGGAGATCAAACCACTCATTTCAGGCGAGTGGGAAGTGAAGAGTTGCAAACAAGTGCAGTTCTATGACCTAATTCCTAATCCAGGAGGCGACCGTTGGTACAAAGCCCGCGTGGAAATGATTACTGTTGAGGACAATGGCAAAGAAACGCGCAAAGCAGTGAGTATCTATGTACAAGCAGGCAATGTGACAGAAGCTAACAAGACCTTGCACCAAGCACTAAGCAACCTTGATTGTGAAGTAGTTAGCATCACCCGCTCACCTATTTTAGAGGTCTTCCGTGCAGTATAATAAAATATCTCAAAATATCGCTGCTATCCGTCCGCATATCCCCGATAGTGTGACCATGATTTGTGTCAGTAAATTTCACCCTGCGGAGGCTATTATGGAGGCATATGCCTGTGGAGAAAGGGATTTTGGCGAGAGTCGTGTGCAAGAACTATTGCCTAAGTACGAAGCACTGCCCAAGGATATTCGTTGGCACTTTATTGGACACCTGCAAACCAACAAGGTAAAGCAGATTGTTCCATTTGTGCATATGATTCATTCGGTGGATAGTGTGCGTTTGTTGGATACTATTAACAGCGAAGCGGAAAAGATTGGTCGTCGTGTTAAGGTATTGCTGGAGTTGCATGTAGCCAAAGAAGAAACCAAATCAGGCTTCACACCAGACGAGTTCCTGTCACTCAACACTAAACTCTCAACACTAAACTACATCGATGTATGCGGTATCATGGGCATGGCAACCAACACCGATGACCAAACGGAGTGGCGTCGTTGCTTCCGAGAGATCCACTCCCTCGCCTCTAAACTCTCAACTCTAAACACTAAACAAATTTCCATGGGCATGTCCGATGACTATCTGGTGGCTATTGAAGAAGGCAGCACGATGGTACGCATTGGATCATCTATATTCGGCGAAAGGCAATACTAACAACTCTAAACAACTCTAAACAATGACTATCATCCTCGACTTAGGCGGTGTGCTTATGCAGCACAATATGCCAGAATGTATGACACGATTTCGTGCAATGTTAGGCGAAGAGGGCATGGCAGAAGTATTGGGTATGAAGTCCAATGCGGAGGGTGTGCCTAATAGTTTGATGGATCAATATGAGTGTGGTACTATTAGCACTGATGAGTTTGTAGATACCATTTTATCAGGTGCCAAAATGGGTACTACAGCACAGGAGGTAAAAGACGCATGGAACGCCATGCACGCGGGTATTCCTGCGGAGCGCATGGTATTGATTCAGGGTTGGAAAGACAAGGGACATCGTTTGGTTATGCTGAGCAACAATAATGCGCTGCATTGGGAGGACATACACTTGAAATACGATTTCTCTATGTTTGACCGCATGTTTTCTTCGCATTTAGAACACTGCAACAAACCCAATCGCGGTATTTATGAGGTTGTTCATCAATATCTTGTTGATAATCAATATAAACAGCCTTATCATTTCGTAGACGATCTCCAAGCTAATCGCCAAATGGGCAAAGCGTTTGGTTGGATCACTTATCCCACATTGGATTCGCTTAATCAGGTCATCAATACCCTGTAACCAAACCTATCAATTGGTGCTACTGGGGAAAGGAAATATTTTGGGCGACACACAGTATGTAGAAAAATATTGGTTTATAGGTCAAAATGCAGGCTGTGATACCTCCTTAAGTCCGATGTACACTGGGTTTATAAGGCATTCAAACGTTTCAGCACAAAAATTGACGTTTAAAATGGCTCTATAGGTCACTTTGCAGGCTAAAATCTTTCGCATGCCCAGTATTTATTATATCTTTGCAGCATTCAAACATCTTAAAAATGCTGCAGTCCTTCAAGTTATTATTTTGTCTTGGGTTGTTCTATTAAAAAAAAGACTGTGTTTGACCTCTTACACTCATTGGGCGTTGAGGACGACATGATTATGTTTTGATGATATTGGCAGTAACTGCCAATACGCTTTCGGCTGTTAGGGGAAAAGATTACACGATAGGATGCCTTTACAGTTGCAAGAAGAGAAAAACACACGCACACCTATGTGCGCGTGTGTTTATTATATGGTCTCTGCGAATCCCTTTCTGGCTCTACGACATCATCCTTTTACATATCCCTTGAAAATTGGGGAGAAATCCTAAAAAAGAAAGAGATGAGAAACTACGTGCGGTGATTGGAGGCATTAGAAATCATTATCCTCATACGCATCGAAACCTGACATACCATCGTCGTCATAATCGCCACAATCCCAGTCTTCGCGCGATGTCCAATTTGCTGAGCCACTTGCGTGATGACGACGGTCTTCATGAATACTGCGGTAATCTTCGATGTCAAACAATCCATTGGTTGAGCTCTCATCGGAGCCAAAAAGAAAATCAAATAGTCCCATAGTAGTAATTTTGAAAATTCGCTTGCGAATAATCGTTCGAGCGAATGCGAGATAAGAATTAAGAATTATGAATTTTGAGTTAGTAATTCTGTCGAATTCGATAGAATTAGTTAATTGCGTTGATTAATTAAGTTGACAACAACCTTTACCATCACATCTTTCTCTTCTGTTTTGCTTTCCGCAATCATCAGCGTCAAAGCAACTAGCGTACTATCTGCAATGCGTTTGCTACCATCGGAGTTGTAAAGTATTTTGTTGTTATTTAAGAACCACAAGAACAATGTGGCAGCTATGCGTTTGTTGCCATCGCTGAATGAGTGGTTTTTTGTTACCAGATATAGCAACATGGCGGCTTTTTCCTCTACACTGGGATATAACTCATCGCCATCGAAAGTTTGGTAAATCTGCCCGATACTACTTTTGAAAGAATCATCTTTCTCATTGCCAAACAATACTGATGCGCCAAACTTATCGCGCAAGCGCTGAATCTGCTCCATTGCGTTTTCATAGGTTGCATGAAATGAGGCTACTTTAGTAGTTTGGTCAATGGTCAAGCGTTCGTAATCGTAGTTATCGAGCGTATCAAGTGCATAGGTATAATCGACTACGACGTCAAGAAGATCTTGTGTCTCGATAGTGTTTTCCTGTTCTCGGTGTTGTAGCGTTCGCCCAACTACTTGTACTAATTGGCGCAATTCGCTAATTTGCTCATGGCGCAAGCGTTCGTTGATAGCATAGCCCTTGATGAGATACTGCTTCAATACACGGTTCGCCCATTGGCGGAATTGTACACCACGTTGACTCTTCACACGGTAACCAACCGAAATAATCACATCTAGATTATAAATAG
>JAFZGC010000145.1 GCA_017555595.1 Paludibacteraceae bacterium
CCGTACTCACACCCACACGCCATTCTGCATTGTTCTCCCAGGAGAGATTATTCTTGTTGTAATTGGCAAAAGCTTTTGCCGACCAAAGCATGGAGAAGGCATTAGCCGCTCCTTGATGCCAATTTTCGGTGGCATAGTTCTGTGTCAGTTGCAGCGACATATTGGCTTCTCTTCGCCAAGGCGAACGCGAATCGCGCAACGCACGTGCAGCATCCAAGGCATCCTCACGAATATTACGCACAATGGCTCGTTGTATTTTTCCACGTCCAATCGCCACATATTTCAATCGCTCTGGATCGCTGACCGAAGTGTATAAATCAGCATGATTCCGAGTAATATAACGAAGTGCATTGCGACGAATAGCAGCTACCGAATAGCGCTCATCAGCAGCCGTATCGTTCAACGAACGCATTGGCTCTGGCACATACATCAAAGGCACACACAACGGATGAGGATAGCGTTCCCAAATCGTATCACATACCACTACTATCGAATCCGCCAACACCACTGTATCTCGATGTAAATCACGACCTTGCTGCGCCACCAACTCCAACAACAACGCGTCGTCATCTACCGTTTGCGCCATGACAGTGGAGATGAAGGCACTACACAATAGCACTATGAAGATACGCCACCTCAAGGCAATGCAGGACGTTTAAAGGCACGAATAATCAAATAAATACCCCAAATCACAAATGGCAAGGACAGTAGCTGCCCCATATTCAACACATGCCCCGCCTCAAAAAGCTCTTGGTCATTCTTGATAAACTCCAGCATAAAACGCGTAAAGAAGATGATCTCTAGGAAAACGCCCAAGAGCAATCCCTCGCGTTTGTATGCCTTACCTTTCCAATACATGAGCCATGTCACAACAAAACCGACTATACAATAGAGCATTTCGTAGATTTGAGTAGGGTGACAAGGAACGGTCTGTCCATCACGCACGAAGATAAAGCCCCAAGGGAGGTCGGTAGGAGTTCCATAAATCTCAGAGTTCATCAAGTTCCCCAAACGAATTAAGGTAGCCGTCACACAGACTCCTACTACCAAGCGATCCATAATCCACAGCAGTGATGTATGGAACTTTGGCTCTTTGGAGAATACTTTCTTATTAAGTAGCCAAGCTGCTGTCAATAGTCCAAATGCGCCACCGTGACTAGATAGTCCGCCTTCCCAAATCTTGAGCAGTTTGAGAGGATGTTCAATATATGGATTGCGGTAATTGATTGTCCAACCAAAGATTTGCACAGGGTCCGTAGAGATACCCATATATTGGCAATAGGCTTTCATGCCTGGCAAGGTTACATCATGCCACTCGTAGAACCAGCAGTGCCCTACCCTGGCACCGATAATAAGACCTATTACCATCCACATGAATAGTTTGTCGGTCCACTCGGCAGGACAATTCTCGTTTTTATAGAGTTTGACCTGAATGAGATAGCATAGATAGATACCAATAGCCCACAGCAAACCATACCAACGAATCCCCCCCTCACCGATATGCACCAATACTGGGTCTATATCCCAAACTATAGCTGATAACATAATTCTTAATTCTAAATTCTTAATTCTAAATTATGCCTCCATTTTACCATGACATTGTTTGTATTTCTTTCCTGATCCACAAGGACATGGGTCATTTGGACGAGGCTTCTTCTCTACGCGGAGAGGCTCAGGACGTTGTTGCTCACGGGTATCACGTCCTGCTGCAGCTGCATGTCCGCTAGCTTGTGCAGCTTGAGCGACTGCATCTTTTTGGGTACGGTAGCGAGAGTAGTCATGACGTTGTTGTGCATGCGCTTGACGTACCTCCTCAGGATCGCGATTAGGGATTTGTCCACGGAAAAGGATAGAGATGGTACGACGGTTGAACGCATCCAACATCTGTTTGAAGATATTAAATGATTCCAATTTATAAATAAGCAATGGGTCTTTTTGCTCGTAACTTGCGTTTTGTACAGATTGTTTGAGTTCATCCAACTGACGAAGATGATCTTTCCACTCATCATCAATCACGTAGAGCACCATACGCTTCTCAAACTCACGAATCACCTCGCGGCATTCTGTCTCATATGCAGCTTTCAAATTAACAGCCACATTATAAACCTTCTTACCATCGGTGATGGGAATCAAGATATTTTCATACATTGCACCACGCTCCTCGTACACTTTCTTAATAACAGGGTATGCCACCTTTTGTAGGGTTTCCATACGACGTTTGAAGGTTTCCAGTGCAGCTTCTGCTAACTGATCAGCCAAGGCATTTTCCTTGCCTGCACGGAAGGCGTCTTCGCTAAATGGAACTTCCATAGCAAAGACTTGCATGATATCAAGTTGCAAGCCCTCGTAATCCATCACATCACGAGCATTTGCAATCAAAGCATCCGCTGTGTCATAAATCATATTGGTAATATCCACTCCAATACGCTCACCCATAAGGGCATGGTGGCGTTTTGCGTAGATAACATTACGCTGCTGATTCATCACGTCATCATACTCAATGAGGCGCTTACGGATACCGAAGTTATTTTCCTCTACCTTCTTTTGTGCGCGCTCGATGGAAGATGAAATCATGTTATGCTCAATCATCTC
>JAFZGC010000146.1 GCA_017555595.1 Paludibacteraceae bacterium
ATCCGTGGTTCTGCTCTTGGTGCGTTGAACGCAGTTCCAGAGTGGGAGGAGAAGGTTATGGAGTTGATGGACGCTTGTGACACATGGATCCAATTGCCTCCACGTGCTGTTGATAAACCATTCTTGATGCCTGTTGAGGATGTATTCTCAATTACTGGTCGTGGTACTGTTGCTACTGGTCGTATCGAGACTGGTATTGTAAAAGTAGGCGATGAGGTTCAATTGATCGGTCTCGGCGCTGAGGGTAAGAAGTCAGTTGTTACTGGTGTTGAGATGTTCCGTAAGTTGCTCGATCAAGGTGAGGCTGGTGATAACGTAGGTTTGTTGCTTCGTGGTATCGACAAAGACGAGGTTCGTCGTGGTATGGTTATTACTCACCCAGGTGTTGTTAAACCTCATGAGGAATTCAAGGCTTCTGTTTATATCTTGAAGAAAGAGGAAGGTGGTCGTCACACTCCATTCCACAACCACTATCGTCCACAATTCTACATCCGTACAATGGATGTGACTGGTGAGATCACTTTGCCAGAGGGTACAGAGATGGTTATGCCAGGTGACAACTTGGAGATCACCGTTAAGTTGATCTACCCAGTTGCTTGCTCTGAGGGTCTTCGTTTCGCTATCCGCGAGGGTGGTCGTACCGTAGGTTCAGGTCAAATCACTGGTTTGCTTGACTAATAAAAAAGTCTAACTTCGGTTAGCAATAACCCCAAAGATTGCCGAGGCTTCGGCCTTGGCAATCCCTTACGGAAGTCTTCTAATGGTAAGAAAGCGGTCTCCAAAACCGTCAATGTGGGTTCGATTCCTGCCTTCCGTGCTGTTACAGTAAAATAGCTTCCGTCTGACTTCGGCGAATGCTGAGGCCAGATGTTTGGCGCAATAAGGAAATAAAGAAAAAACTACAGATATGAAGCTCGTTGAGAATCTAAAAGAATCCTACAATGAGTTGGTCCACAAAGTGAGTTGGCCAACTCGTAAAGAATTGTCTAAAAGCGCAGTGCTGGTGTTGATAGCTTCCATAATATTGGCACTGATAGTTTGGCTGATGGACTTCTGTTTTGAGAAGATTATGACTTTTGTTTATGGCTTGTTCTAATCAACGTTAAATTGTTTGAATATGGCTGAAAGCAATTTTAAATGGTATGTGCTCCGCGCGATCAGCGGCAAGGAGAATAAGGTAAAAGAGTATATCGAAGGAGCTTTGGTTACTTCTACCTTGTTCAAAGAGTATGTATCTCAAGTTTTAATTCCAACAGAAAAAGTGATAGCTCTCCGTGGTGGTAAACGTGTTGTGAAAGAACGTAACATGTTGCCTGGTTATGTGCTCGTAGAGTGCAATCTGACAGATGAGTGCTATCCGCTATTGCGTAATATCCCTAATGTGCTTGGCTTCTTGAGTGAAAGCAAATCTTCTATTAAACCAGCACCTGTATCTCAAGCCGAAATCAACAAGATTGTTGGTAATGTGGATGATACAGTAGTTGAGGCAATGATGGAAGAAACGTTCTTGGTAGGTGAGCGTGTGAAGGTTATTGCAGGTGCATTTAATGGATTTGAAGGCGTTATCAACGAGGTGTCGCAGGACAAACGAAAACTTAAAGTGGTGGTTACGATCTTTGACCGACAAACGCCATTGGAGTTAGGCTTCGATCAAGTAGCGAAAGAGTAGGAGGCATATTGTTACGGGCCGTTGACTACTCGGTAGTTTATTAACAACAAAACTATTAACAAAGTAAAATTAAATTAAATTATGGCTAAAGAAATTGCTGGATTTATCAAGCTCCAGATTAAGGGTGGCGCAGCTAACCCATCACCTCCAGTAGGCCCAGCGTTGGGTTCTAAAGGTGTAAACATCATGGAGTTTTGTAAACAATTCAATGCCAGAACGCAGGAGAAGGCAGGTAAGATTTTGCCTGTAGTAATCACTGTTTACACTGACAAATCATTCGATTTTATCGTTAAGACTCCACCAGTTGCTGTTCAACTCAAGGAGGCTGCTAAGATTAAGGCGGGTTCTAACCAACCTAATCGTAATAAAGTAGCTACCATCAGCGAGGAGCAAGTTGTGGCTATCGCTACCGATAAAATGGTGGATTTGAACTGTTTCACCGTAGAGAGCGCTATCAGCATGGTTAAGGGTACCGCTCGCAGTATGGGTATTACCGTTAAATAATTAAAACTTCAATCACTATTATGGCAAAATTGACAAAGAATCAAAAGCTTGCTGCTGAGAAGATTGAAGCAGGTAAGCTCTATACCGTAGCAGAGGCTGCTGCGTTGGTGAAAGAGATCACTACAACTAAGTTTGACGCAAGCGTAGATGTAGATGTACGTTTGGGTGTTGACCCACGTAAGGCAAACCAAATGGTTCGTGGCGTGGTAAGTCTTCCTCACGGTACAGGTAAACAAGTTCGCGTACTCGCATTGTGTACTGCAGACCAAGAGGCTGCTGCTAAAGAGGCAGGTGCTGATTATGTAGGTCTGGATGAGTATATCGAGAAGATCAAGGGCGGTTGGACTGACATCGACGTGATCATCACTCAACCTCAAATCATGGGTAAGATTGGTGCTCTCGGTCGCGTTTTGGGTCCTCGCGGTTTGATGCCTAACCCAAAATCAGGTACAGTGACCATGGATGTTGCTAAGGCTGTTAAGGAGGTTAAGCAAGGTAAGATCGACTTTAAGGTGGACAAATTTGGTATCGTACACACTTCAATTGGTAAGGTGTCTTTCGCACCAGAGGCAATTGCTGAGAACGCTATCGAGTTCGTACAAACTCTTATCAAGTTGAAACCTGCAGTAAGCAAGGGTACCTATATCAAGAGCATTTATCTTTCCAGTACAATGAGTCAGGGTATTAAGATTGACCCAAAATCTATTGAGTAATTTATTTAATCGAAGACAAGTATGAAGAAGGAAGATAAAAACGCCATTATTGCTTCATTGCAAGAGCAGTTGGGTCAATACTCACACTTCTATCTCACAAACATCGAAGGTTTGAATGCTGAGAAGACTAGTGAGTTGCGCCGTGCTTGCTTCAAGCAAGATATCAAATTGCTTGTAGCTAAGAACACTCTTCTGCAAAAGGCACTTGAGGCAAAGGGCATTGATGCTCAAATTTTTGAGGCTCTCAAAGGTAATACTGCTTTGATGTTGTCTAACACAGGTAACGCACCTGCTAAGCTCATCAAGGAGTTTACTAAGAAAGAGAAGAATAAAGAGGAAGCTAAGCCACAGTTGAAGGCTGCATATGTAGAGGAGACAATCTACGTAGGTGCACAAAACTTGGATTTCTTGGCTACTATCAAGTCCAAAAACGAACTCATTGCAGATCTTGTTGCTTTACTCCAATCTCCTGCAAAGAATGTCGTTTCAGCACTCCAATCAGGTGCTACTACCATCCACGGTGTTTTGCAAACGCTGGGTGAACGCGCTGAGTAATCGGTAATACAAACAAACGTAGCCCGAAGGAATGCCAAACGCACACCGAAAGGGGCACAATAATTAACATTAAAAAATAACACTTTAAAATTATACAACAATGGCAGATTTGAAAGCTTTTGCTGAACAATTAGTAAACCTTACAGTTAAGGAAGTTAATGAACTCGCTCAAATTTTGAAAGAGGAGTATGGTATCGAACCAGCAGCTGCTGCAGTAGCAGTAGCAGCACCTGCAGCTGGCGCTGACGCTCCAGCAGCTGAGGAGAAAACATCTTTTGATGTAGTTCTCAAATCAGCTGGTGCTAACAAGCTCCAAGTAGTTAAGGCAGTTAAAGAGCAAACTGGTCTCGGTTTGAAAGAGGCTAAGGACATCGTAGATGCTGCTCCTGCAACTGTTAAGGAAGGTGTAGATAAAGCAACTGCTGAGGCTTTGAAGAAAGCTCTCGAGGAGGTAGGTGCTGAGGTAGAGTTGAAGTAATACCCACTGACC
Organism: Paludibacteraceae bacterium; assembly: GCA_017555595.1. Taxonomy (GTDB): domain Bacteria; phylum Bacteroidota; class Bacteroidia; order Bacteroidales; family Paludibacteraceae; genus Colicola. The sequence goes on from JAFZGC010000146.1 coordinate 3,932, forward strand.
TAATAACGGTAGGTTTAGACCCTGAAAAGGGGTCTAAACCTTTTTCTCTGAATAGAGGGGAATGTTGAAAAAATGTTAAATACTGATAATATAAAATCGATTCTTATTAATAAATATTAAATTATAAAATCAACTATTTAGGTGTAAATAATTCATTATCAGACATTTTATTGATATTCGAAACAAATAAATTCTAAGAAATAATGGCAAAACAAAACAAAACCCAGCGAATCAATTTTTCGGCAATGCAAAAGCAAATGCCTTATCCTGATTTTCTGGAGATTCAATTGAAATCCTTCCATGACTTCTTCCAAATGGATTCTACTCCAGAGGATCGTCATAAAGAAGGTTTGTTCAAAGTTTTTTCTGAGAACTTCCCTATTGAAGATACTCGAAAGAACTTTAGACTTGAGTTCTTGGATTACCATATTGATCCTCCTCGTTATTCGATAGAGGAGTGTCTACTCCGTGGACTCACGTATAGTGTGCCTTTGAAGGCAAAGTTATTCTTGACCTGTACCGATCCTGATCATGAGGATTTTGAGCCAGTTATGCAAGATGTTTTCTTGGGAACCATCCCATATATGACTCCCAAAGGAACTTTTGTAATCAATGGGGCAGAGCGTGTGGTTGTTAGTCAATTGCATCGTTCGCCAGGTGTCTTTTTTGGTACTTCAATGCACTCTAATGGAACAAAGCTTTATTCAGCTCGTATTATTCCTTTTCGTGGATCATGGATTGAGTTTGCTACAGACATCAATCGCGTGATGTATGCTTATATTGATCGTAAAAAGAAATTGCCTGTGACAACATTGTTGCGTGCTATTGGCTTCGAGAGTGATAAGGATATCTTGGACTGCTTCGGTTTGGCTGAGGAAATCAAGTGTACTAAAGAGAATTTAGATGCTGCAGTGGGTCGTACGTTGGCTGGTAATGTATTGAAAGCGTGGACTGAAGATTTTGTGGATGAGGATACTGGTGAGGTTGTTACGATTGAGCGTAATGAGGTTATCTTAGAGCATGAGCAAGTATTGACAGAGGAGTTGTGCGAGATGATTCTTGATTCAGGAACCAAAACTATTCTCTTGCACAAAGATGAGGCATATGAGTCTGAGTATTCAATCATATTCAACACCTTGCAGAAAGACCCTTCTCATTCAGAGAAAGAGGCTGTGCTTTACATCTATCGTCAGTTGCGTAATTCAGAGCCTGCAGATGATGCTACAGCACGTGAGGCAATTCAAAATCTCTTCTTCTCAGATAAGCGTTATGATTTGGGAGAAGTGGGTCGCTACCGCATCAACCGTAAGTTGGAGATGGATACGCCAATGGAAACACGTACGTTGACAAACCAAGATATCATTGAGATTATTAAGTATTTAGTGCAATTGATTAACTCAAATGCTGAGGTGGATGATATTGACCATTTGTCAAATCGTCGTGTTCGTACTGTGGGTGAGCAATTGTATAATCAATTTGGTATTGGTCTTGCTCGTATGGCTCGCACTATTCGTGAGCGTATGAATGTGCGCGATACTGAGGTGTTTACTCCAACCGATTTGATCAATGCAAAAGCTATTACTAGTGTGATTAATACCTACTTTGGTACGAATGCATTGTCACAATTTATGGATCAACAAAACCCATTGGCAGAGATTACTCATAAACGTCGTATGTCTGCTCTTGGTCCTGGCGGTTTGAGCCGTGATCGTGCGGGTTTTGAGGTGCGTGACGTTCACTATACTCACTACGGACGTTTATGCCCTATCGAAACACCTGAAGGCCCAAATATTGGCCTTATTTCTTCGTTGTGTATCTATGCGAAGATTAATGATTTAGGTTTTATTGAGACACCATACCGCAAAGCAGAGAATGGTGTCGTAGATCTCGATAATGAACACGTAGTATACATGACTGCGGAGGATGAAGAGAATGCTACTGTAGCACAAGGTAACGCCCCATTGGATAAGGATGGTAAGTTTATTCGTAACAAGGTAAAAGCGCGTTATGAGGCAGATTTCCCTGTGGTTGCTCCTGATAAAATTGACTTAATGGACGTATCACCCTCTCAAATCGCATCTATTGCGGCAGCGTTGATTCCGTTCTTGGAGCATGATGACGCAAACCGTGCGTTGATGGGTTCGAACATGATGCGCCAGGCAGTTCCATTGCTCCGCAGCGAGGCTCCTATCGTAGGTACAGGTATTGAGGGACAACTTATCCAAGACTCGCGTACACAGATTGTGGCAGAGGGAGAGGGAAAAGTAACCTATGTAGATGCAGATAAGATTCGCGTTAAATATAATCGCAGCAAGGAGGAAGATTTTGTTTCTTTTGAGTCTGCTGAAAAAGAATACAAATTACCTAAATTCCAAAAAACCAACCAAAATACCACTATTGACCTTCGTCCTATCGTGCGTAAGGGAGATAAGGTCGTAGCAGGTCAAATCCTCTCTGAAGGTTATGCGACCGAGAATGGTGAGTTGGCTTTGGGTAAGAACTTGAAAGTAGCTTATATTCCTTGGAAGGGTTATAACTACGAGGATGCTATTGTACTAAGTGAGCGTATTGTGCGTGAGGATATGTTTACTTCTGTACACGTTGTAGAGCAACTTTTGGAGGTTCGCGAAACGAAGCGTGGTATGGAGGAATTCACCGCTGATATTCCAAACGTTAGTGAGGAAGCTACCAAAGATTTAGATGAGAACGGTATCATTCGTATCGGTGCTCGTATAGAGCCAGGCGATATTATTGTAGGTAAGATTACTCCTAAGGGAGAGTCAGATCCTTCTCCTGAAGAGAAACTTCTCAAGGCTATCTTTGGAGATAAAGCTGGTGATGTTAAAGACGCTTCCTTGAAGGCAAGTCCTTCGTTGAGTGGTGTGGTTATTGATAAGAGTCTATACAAGAAAGTTCAAAAAGACCGCAAGCAAAAGTTGGAGGACAAGGAGATTCTTGCTAAGTTGGACGCTGAACTTGCTCTGAAGGCTGCTAACTTGAAGCAACTCTTAGTTAGCAAGTTGGTATCTCTATTAGAAGGTCATACCTCTTTGGGGGTACGCGATCATGTCAATACAGAGGTGATTGCTAAGGGGCAAACCTTTACCGAAGAGCGTCTCAAAGACTTGGATTACATGTCATTGATGTTGGCTGGTTGGACGGCTGATGAGCATGTTAATGCTTTGGTAAGCGATTGTATTATGAATTACATTGCTAAGCATAAGGAATTGGATGCTACTTGCAAACGCGAGAAATTCAACCTTACCATCGGTGATGAATTGCCAAATGGCATCATTCAAATGGCCAAAGTATATATCGCTAAACGCCGTAAGATCCGCGTGGGTGATAAGATGGCGGGTCGCCACGGTAACAAGGGTATCGTATCTAAGATCGTTCGCGTAGAGGATATGCCGTTCTTGGCTGATGGAACTCCAGTTGATATCGTATTGAACCCATTGGGTGTGCCTTCTCGTATGAACATCGGTCAGATTTTTGAGGCTGTACTTGGTTGGGCTGGTAAAGAGTTAGGTGTTAAGTTCGCTACTCCTATCTTCGATGGTTGTACTTTGGATTCACTCAACGAGTGGACAGATAAGGCTGGTCTCCCACGTGCAGGTAAAACACAATTGTACGATGGTGGTACAGGTGAGGCGTTTGACCAAATGGCAACCGTAGGTGTGACTTACTTCATGAAGCTCGGTCACATGGTTGACGATAAGATGCACGCTCGTTCTATCGGTCCTTATAGTTTGATTACTCAACAACCACTTGGTGGTAAAGCACAATTTGGTGGTCAACGTTTTGGTGAGATGGAGGTATGGGCACTCGAAGCACACGGTGCAGCGCATACGTTGCAAGAGATCCTAACAGTAAAGTCTGATGACGTGACGGGACGTGCTCGTACCTATGAGGCTATCGTTAAGGGTGAATCAATGCCAACACCAGGATTACCAGAATCACTCAACGTTTTGTTGCACGAACTGCAAGGCTTGGGTCTATCAATTACAATGGAATAAAATTCAAGAATTATGGCTTTCAAACAAGATAATAAGAAAAACGGGTTCTCCCGTATCTCCATCGGCTTAGCTTCGCCAGATGAGATTATGCGTATCAGTTCGGGCGAGGTACTCAAACCTGAGACTATCAACTATCGTACCTATAAACCTGAGCGTGATGGCCTATTCTGCGAACGCATTTTTGGTCCAACCAAAGACTATGAATGTCATTGTGGTAAGTACAAACGTATTCGCTACAAAGGCATTGTCTGTGAGCGTTGCGGTGTAGAGGTAACTGAGAAGAAAGTTCGCCGTGAACGCATGGGACACATCCGATTGGTAGTACCAGTTACACATATTTGGTATCTCCGTTCGTTGCCTTCTAAAATGGCAGCTCTCTTAGGTGTGCCTACCAAGAAATTGGATTCTGTCGTTTATTATGAGAAGTACATCGTGTTGCAAGCAGGTGTATTGGCAGGACAAGAGATAAAAGATGATATCGTAGCAGATAAGATGCTACTTGATGAGGATCAATATATTGAGTTGTTGGAGCGTCTCCCACAAGACAATCAATTGCTTGATGATACAGATCCAGATAAGTTTATTGCTAAGATGGGTGCTGAGGCTATCGAGGAATTGTTGAAGAAGATAGACTTAGATGCATTGAGTTACGAGTTGCGTGATCGTGCTAATACTGATTCTTCTATGCAGCGTAAGGCAGAGGCTTTGAAGCGCTTGCAAGTGGTAGAAAACTTCCGCGCAAGCAAGGGGCGTAATTTGCCAGAGTGGATGATCCTGCATGTTATTCCAGTTACTCCTCCTGAGTTGCGTCCTCTCGTGCCACTGGATGGTGGTCGATTTGCTACCTCTGATCTCAACGACCTCTATCGTCGCGTAATTATTCGTAACAACCGTCTGAAACGCCTCGTAGAGATTAAGGCTCCAGATGTGATTTTGCGTAACGAGAAGCGCATGCTCCAAGAGGCTGTGGATTCTCTCTTCGACAATAGCAAGAAAACCACTGCTATCAAGTCTGACGCTAACCGTCCATTGAAATCCCTCTCTGACTCTTTGAAGGGTAAACAAGGTCGTTTCCGTCAAAACTTGCTCGGTAAGCGTGTTGACTATTCTGCGCGTTCTGTAATCGTCGTTGGTCCAGAGTTGAAGATGCATGAGTGCGGTTTACCAAAGGATATGGCGGCTGAACTCTACAAACCATTTATCATCCGCAAACTCATTGAACGAGGTATTGTGAAGACCGTTAAGTCTGCTAAGAAGATTATCGACCGCAAAGAGCCTATCATCTTTGATATCCTTGAGCATGTAATGAAGGGTCACCCTGTACTTCTCAACCGTGCTCCAACCTTGCACCGTCATGGTATTTTGGCGTTCCAACCTCGTATGATTGAGGGAAAGGCTATCCAATTGCACCCACTTGCATGTGCTGGATTTAACGCGGACTTCGATGGTGACCAGATGGCTGTACACTTGCCATTGGGCAACGAGGCTATCCTTGAGGCACAGCTCCTTATGCTGGGCTCACACAATATCCTTGACCCTGCTAATGGTAACCCTATTACGGTGCCATCTCAGGATATGATTCTTGGTCTTTACTATATCACTAAAGAACGTGCTGGTGCGAAGGGTGAAGGTTTGACCTTCTATTCTCCAGAAGAGTGCGAGATTGCGCTCAACGAAGGTAAGGTAGATATGCATGCTCTTGTTAAGGTGCGTATTACGGATGAGCGCACTGGTGAAACATCGCTCGTAGAGACCACTCCTGGTCGTATCTTGGTTAACTATTACGTTCCAAGCGAGGTTGGTTATAAGAACGTAACACTTGGTAAGAAAGCCGTTAAGGAGATTATTACCGATGTTATCAAAACTTGTGGTGTGGCTCGTACTGCTAAATTCTTGGATGAGATTAAGGATCTTGGTTATAAGATGGCATTCAAGGGTGGTTTGAGCTTCAACTTGAACGATATCCTTATTCCAGAAGAGAAAAATGAGTTCGTAGCTAAGGGTAACCAAGTGGTAGAGGAAGTTACCGAACTTTATATGGAAGGTCTTATGACTGACAACGAGCGTTATAACAAGGTCGTTGCAGCATGGGGTGAAGTGGATACACAGGTGACCAATGTCCTCATGAAGCACATGAAAGAGGCAGATCAAGGTTTCAACTCTGTATTCATGATGATGGATTCTGGTGCTCGTGGTTCTAAACAACAGATTAAGCAGCTCGCTGGTATGCGTGGTTTGATGGCTAAACCTCAAAAGGCTGGTGTTACCGATAGCCGTCAAACTATTGAGAACCCTATTCTTTCTAACTTTAAGGAGGGTCTAAGCGTGCTTGAGTACTTTATTTCTACCCACGGTGCTCGTAAGGGTCTTGCCGATACTGCGTTGAAGACTGCCGATGCTGGTTACCTCACACGTCGTCTTGTGGACGTATCGCACGACGTTATTATCACTGAAACCGATTGTGGTACATTGCGCGGTTTGACAGCTAAGGCTATCAAGCAAAACGACAATGTGGTGGCTACACTCACTCAACGTATCTTGGGTCGTGTTAGTGTACACGATATCTATGATTTTGAAGGAAATCTCATTGTGGCTGCTGGTGAAGAGATTCGTGAGGCTGCTTGCGAGGCTATCGAAGCTGCTGGTATTGAGTCTGTCGAGATTCGCTCAGTACTCACTTGCGAGTCTAAACAAGGCGTATGTGCCAAGTGCTATGGACGTAACTTGGCAAGTCGCAAGATGGTTCAAAAGGGTGAGGCTGTTGGCGTGATTGCGGCACAAGCTATTGGTGAGCCTGGTACACAGTTGACATTGCGTACCTTCCACTCGGGTGGTGTCGCTGGTAACGCTGCTACACAAAACACCTATGCTCTTACACAATCTGGTCGTGTTGAGATTGATGAACTGCGTACTATCACAACTGAAAATGGCGAGGTAATCGTTGTTAGCCGTCTTAACGAGATGCGTTTGGTAGATGTGAAGACGGGTGTTGTGCTTACAACCTTTAACATCCCTTATGCTTCTAAACTTTTTGTTACACCAGGTCAAGAGTATGAGAAGGGAACACAAGTATGTGAATGGGATCCTTATAAGGCTACATTGATTATCGAGCAAGCTGGTCGCCTACAATACGAAGACGTTATTGAGGGTGTAACCGCTAAGACAGAAGTTGATGATCAAACGGGTAAGAAAGAGGTAAGTATTATCGAAACTAAAGATAAGACTAAGATGCCTTCAGCACATATCTTGGATGCAGAGGGCAATATTATCCGTACTTACAACTTGCCAGTTAAGGCTTTGCTTGTGCATAGTGATAATGCAGATGTTAAGGTGGGTGATTCGCTCTTCACTCAAACACGTTCGTTTGGTACTGCTGGTGATATTACGGGTGGTCTTCCACGTGTTACAGAACTCTTTGAGGCTCGTAACCCATCTAACCCTGCTATTGTGGCTGAGATTGATGGTGAGGTGACCTTCGGACGCATTAAACGTGGTAACCGTGAGTTATCTATTACCAGCAAATTGGGCGAGGTAAAATCTTATCTCATTCCTCTCGGTAAGCAGATTCTTGTACAAGAGGGTGACTATGTACGTGCAGGTGTAGCTCTCTCTGATGGTGCTATCACACCTAACGATATTCTTGCTATTCAAGGTCCTACTGCGGTGCAAGACTATATTGTCAACGAGGCACAATCTGTATATCGTATGCAAGGCGTGGAGATCAACGATAAACACTTTGAGATTATCGTACGTCAGATGATGCGAAAGGTTGAAATCCAAGACGCGGGTGATACACGTTACCTTGAGAAGCAAATCGTGGATAAACGCGATTTCTTGGAGGAGAATGATCGTATTTGGGGTAAGAAAGTGGTTACTAATCCAGGTGATAGCGAGGCTCTAAAAGCAGGTCAGATTATTACCGCCCGTCGTCTCCACGATGAGAACTCTTCGCTTCGTCGCAAGGATAAGAAACTAGTAGAGGTACGCGATGCTATGTGCGCTACAGCAAGTCAAATCTTGCAAGGCATCACACGTGCTGCTTTGGGTACTAAGTCGTTTATGTCTGCTGCTTCTTTCCAAGAGACCACTAAGGTCCTCAACGAGGCTGCTGTACAAGGAAAGGTGGATTACTTGGATGGTATGAAGGAGAACGTTATCTGTGGTAACTTGATTCCTGCGGGTACTGGTCTTCGTGACTTCCAACATATCAGCGTGCACAATGCTGAGGAGTATGCTGCAATCCAAGCAGCACGTGCTGCGGCAGCAGAAGCGCAACTCCGTCAACAGGAGCAGGAATTCTAAACTGATTCCTATCATATACAATAAACGCCCAGTCGAAAAGGCTGGGCGTTTATTGTTTGTGACTTAGGATATATTTCTCTATTTTTTTTAGCTTCTTGATACGTCTTTTCTCCTATATCGCCCGTTACCATTCCGTTATCATTGCCTTATCATCCTTTACTTTCACTATAGTTTAACAACTACTTGCGACAGATGACAAAATAAAGGTGATAAATTTTTATGTACTTACCCTGAAAAATGTATAATAATTTGGATTATTAGCAAAAAAAGTGTACCTTTGCACCGAAAATAATGCTTTTTATTATGCAAGACGAGAAAATTCCTTTGATTGATTGCCCAATAGATTATATCTTTGGTGAGGCCAGTGGTAAAGTTCTAAACGAATATGGACGTTTCCCTTGTCAGATACAATGTGCTGTGTATGCGTTTATGAAAAAGGGGCATGCGCGTGCAACGTTGAATATCACACAGTATGAATTTAAGGAGAACGATTTTATCTATGTAAAGCCTGGTAGTTTCTTGTTTGTACAAGAATGTAGCGAAGATGCTAAATTGAGTTATATAGTGTTCTCTTCCTCTTTTGTGGAGAAAAACTCATATGGTATGCGTCGTCTATCTTTCCAATCGCATAATTATCGGCCGATTGTGAAGTTGACTTCCGAACAAGCGGAAGTGATATTACAGTTTTCAGATGTACTAGAAAAGGCGGTGAATACAACGCCTGCTATGCTATCTGTTGACCGTATGATACATGTATTTAATCTGATTCAACAAACCTACTTGGAGTTAGATGCCTCTTTCGAAGCAGTTGCTACGCAGGCTCCAGATAGGAAAACCGAAATCTTTCAGGAGTTTAGTGATTTGGTGCTTCAGCATTACAACGAGTGGCATCATGTAGCAACTTATGCCGATGCCATGCATATCACAGTCCCTCACCTATGTTCTACCATCAAGCAAGCCAGTGGACATACTGCAGGCGATATCATCGTAGATGCCATCTTGATGGATGCCAAAGCACAATTAAAGGTGACTGCCATGCCAATCAAAGAGATTGCAGCCCATTTAGGTTTTGAGAACGTGGCATTCTTTAATCGGTTCTTTAAGAGTCACGTGGGTATCACTCCACGGGCGTATAGAAATGAATAGCGGGCGAAGAGGCAGGACTATAGCCCCATGCTTAATCGGAAACGAATACCCCACCAAGGTATATAAGGATCGTGTATATTGGTCAAACGGAATACTGCATACACTTCTCCAATGCGTAAAATATTGCCGATACCAACACCCAATTCTATATACGGAACGGACATGGAGGATAGCGGGCAGTAAGGTGATGAAGCGATAAGGCTATTGGGCGATGAGGCAATGGGGAATGGTACTACCGATTGGTGATTGTTACGCATACCACCATATGCTACCTTCAGCTCCAGCAGTTCGCGCAAACGGAGATAACGCACACCGGGAATAAGGTTGAACAATAGTCCGTTACCATTCCATAAAGTTTGCAGCGAGACGTAGTAGTCTGCAGCGTATTGGTAGGTGTTCATCAACGAAAAACGGTGTGGATCCAATGCATACGAGGGGTTTCCTGCAAAAATGTGCAACAACGGATACGGGACGCGACCAAAAATCATACCAGTTTGAAGCAGATAATCTAAACTACCTCCAACTCCCAAATCTACCTGTTGACGCACCATGAGTTGCAGATTTCCATACATGCGATAAGACGACATCTCTGCTGTTTGGTAACTACCCACCTCTCCACCAACATAGATAACGGGCAAATGGTTATAGCTATGGCGTCGATGAAAATATGAATCTATTTTGCGCTCGTTGAAGCTAATACGCGCTGATGCACCTAAAGTGGCATAGGTAAAAGATGGTTGTCCATAATAATCTCTTGTGGGGATACCATATCCCATCCTACCAATTTTGATGTAGGATTGCGTTTCCAAGTAGTTATTCCAGTCATCTTCAAAATGTATTCTGCCTTCCTGTCGACGTAGCATCGTGTTGAAATACATATCGCCATTAGCAGGCAGACCTTGCATCAACCGGGTGATGATATTGATTTGCGGACAGAGAATATTATTCTCGCGCAGATACAACTGAAAATCGCTGACGTCAGACAAATCGTACTCATCCCTATAGCGTATTCGAAGAATATGTCTTCGTTGTGTGGGTAGTGCTATGTTCACTTGACCCATTCCTTTCCATGCATGGTCACCGCAACCATAAGCCAAGAATCCTTCCAACGAAACATTCTTCCATAATTCGGCTGTGGTTTGTAATGGAATGCCTACGCGCACTCCTTCTTGTCGGTTGTAACGGAAAACGTGGTGCAACTTACCAATTTCCACATACTTGCTCGTGGGGATATTACCCGTATTGATGATATATGCCAAGAATTTGGCTGTCTTGAATATTGGTGTATTGCCTACGCTATCCATAGCAGAGGATATAGACATATTTTCAGCCAATCCCATAAGTGTATGTGAGGGGGGGGGCGATGAAGCGATGGGGATTTCGGTGCTGCGCGTGATGAGTAATGTGGGAAAAAAATGGGTGGTATCAGTCTTTATTGCAAAATCTAATAATAGCGAAAGATCTTCCTCTTTGAGTTGATTGCTTGTGTCAAACGATTGGTTGATAACAAGCTGTCGCAGGTAGTTGATACTCGTCTGTGAGGGTACAATTGCGCGAATACTGCGTAGCGCATAGGTGGCAGAGTCAATATACATCTCGCCATTGAAAGTGGCATAAAAGGAATTTTTCGTTTTGAAATGTACGATGTAGTGTTTCTCATTATCAACTAACGTACTATCTGCCAAAAAATAATTATAGTATGTGTTGCCTGATGCGGCCAATGGACTCAATAGTGACATGGACAATACATTGACGTTGTTGTCGTAGAAATCACAAGTGTTTTGTAACTGGCTTAGTAATACCTGATAGTCGGTTGTAGTAAGTAATGTGGATTTTTCTTCCGTTTGCTGTGCCTCCTTTTTGCACCAATATAGAGGAATGAGATAGCTGGAGTCTTCTGATTGTAGCATGCCTGCTTGCAGACTCTTCCATAGGCTACGTTGCAGGTGCTTAGATTGAATGTCAGAGACATATAGCGCCGTCTGTATCTTCGCATTTTCTGTCTCGATTTGACGTTGGTTGGCGTGTCGGTGTTTACGTACTTGTTCCAGCAAAGGCAATGCTGGGTTGGCACCAGGAAATACAAACACATCGCTTAAATTACCCACTTTCTCTTTTAGAGCCACTTCTATGCCAAACTGTTGTCCCGCTTCGATATGAAAACGCTCGGTCTGATATCCCACAGCCGAAACAATCATTGTGCGTGGGCGGTTAATCATACCGCGCAATAGAAACATGCCGTCAGGATTGCTCTTGGTGCCCAAAGTCGTCCCCTGAAAATAAATATTCACATTGGGTAGTGGGTTGCCTGTATATGCATCATATACATCACCAATCACGATGGTTTCGCGCATGTCTCCCCGTTCCCTATTTTCTTCTGGGGTGGGTTGGGGATAGGCTGCATAGCCAGCCCATAATCCTAATAATATGTATAGTATTCGTTTCATTGATTCTCTGGATGGTATTTTAGGACTGCATCACGCAAATCTTGAATCGTAACATGGGTATAAATTTCGGTTGTCACAATTGATTCGTGTCCGAGTAGTTGTTGTATGATACGTAAATCCGCACCGTTCTGCAATAAGTGGGTGGCAAACGAGTGGCGTAATGTGTGAGGTGAGATCGTCTTGCGTATGCCTGCAGCATCTGCCAATCGTTTTACAATGGTGAAAATCATAGCGCGGGTAAGTTGTCTGCCATAGTGATTTAGAAAAACGATATCCGATGCTTCGGGTTTAATATCCAGTAGGTCGCGGTCTTCCAACCAATAACTTAGTTGTCTTTCGGCCTCTGGGGATATGGGGACTAACCGTTGTTTATTACCCTTGCCTAAGATACGCATATAGCCCTCTTTTCGGTGGAGATTACTTAACCGCAAGTCAGTTAATTCACTTACACGCAAACCACTGCCGTATAGCATTTCAATAATTGCACGGTTGCGATGACCTTCAGGCTTCGACATGTCAATATGTGCCAATATGCTGTCAATCTCCTCTATACTCAATACCTCAGGGAGACGTTTTTCAATGCGCGGCATCTCCAATAACTCCGAAGGGTCTTGCTCAATGTAGTGATGATATAGCAAAAAACGATAAAAAGAATGGATACTTGATAGTAGCCTAGCCTGTGTTTTGGCGCTCTGTATATTCTTAAATGTATCATATACAAACACTTGCAGGTGATCAAACGTAGCATGTACTACATCAATGTGGTGCTCGTCCATATATGATTTCAAACGTTTGAAATCCAATTCATAAGCGGTTATAGAGTGCAGACTTAAGCCGCGTTCTAATTTTAGGTAGGTATGGTATTCGTGTTCGATCATCGATACAAAGCAGGTCCTTGATAACTAGCACGATAGCATGTGGAATCGGATTGGTATAACTTAAAATCCAAGCGGATATCCCCTTCGTTCAGTATGTTAACCAGCATCTCGCCTGAAGTAAAACCAATGATGCGGTGTATCGTGCTTTCTTGGATATCCAGCATATAGCAACCTGTTATTCGACCCCCTTCAAAATGTTTGTAGGGTAAGATTGTAAAAGAACTGGCAATGGTGTCAAGGCGATAGGTGCCTAAGTGCAAGAGACTATCAGTCAAGGGCAAAAAAATGTCTGAAATATACAAGTTAAGCCCTGTACCTGATATGTTGTACATCGAGTCGAACGACAACCCATCGGTCAGTAAATCAATAGAGAATACATTTTTGTCCAATAATGAATAATGTTGTTTGTGCCATGTTATATCCGCAGCTATATATATACTATCGTATGGTGTTGTGAGCTCTTTAGGTTTGTTAGTAGTATGACAACCCACCAAAACCATTAATAACAATATTAGTATATATTTGAAATGTTGTATCATATTACATATTCTTTGAGATTAACTTCTCATCCCTCGTTTGATTTTTCTTGCTGGTATCCATGCTGCGAAGAAACCTAATAGCAATACTATGCTCGCTACAAGCAGTATGTCGCTGGCTTGTACCGCTACGGGGTATGCGGATACCACATACTCTGTACCACTTCCTAACTTGAGCAACCCCAGATGTTCTTGTGCCAGACAAATAGATATGCCGATTGTCAGACCAACACCAGCACCTAAGGTAGAAATCATCCACCCTTCAAGCAAAAACGTACGGCGAATCATTTGGTGACTAGCACCTAAGTGGCAAAGGGTACGTATGTCTGCTTGCTTGTCGATGATTAGCATGGATAAAGAACCGATGATATTAAATGATGCAATAAGCAGAATAAACACCAATAATAGGGTTGTAAGTAGTTTTTCTACACGAAGTATACGGAAGAAATCAGATTGTTGCTCGTAGCGGTCAAGTACTGCAAAGTCTTTGCCTAATAGTTGTTGAATATCTTTTTTGGCTTGGCGTACAGATGCGTCGGGAGATAACTTAACGAGTAGAGCAGTGACCTCATTAGGGGTGTACTCCAATAAGCGGCGAGCGAGAGCCGTGCTGACCAGTATGACTTCATCGTCATATTTGGTTTGTTGCACGGCAAACGTGCCTGCAATAAAACACACCTCGTCGTTAAAGGCTTGGTCAGGACGCAGCATATTTACCTTAGTCGTCCGCTTGGGTGCATATAGTTGTATCGGATTGATAAAACGTGCACCAATACCTACTTGCCATGCTAATCCTCTGCCGAGTACGGCTCGTTCAAAAGCCCCGTCATATACCTCATAATGTCCTTCAGTAATAATGTCTTCGATATGCGTGAGGGTAGAGAATACACTATCTACCCCGTATAGGTGAATAGGCATCTGTTTGCCTTCAAATTGTAATAGAGCGGTTTCTTGTATGGTTTGACTTACCAATGATACACTGGATAACTCACGCAGGGCATCAAAAGTCTTACCGCTGTCGTAAAACGACTTACCTGTGCGCACTTCGATTCGTAAATCGGGATCGAACTGAGAAAACATGTTTTCTACTATATTGCCCAGTCCATTCATTACACTTAGAACGCACACCATAGCTGCCGTTACTACAGCAACAGCAGCAGCACTAATGCCACTGATGATATGAATAGCGTTGTACTGCTTTTTAGCAAACAGGTAACGCCATGCTATTTTGAGTTCGGTTCTCACTATTATCTAATCCTTTCCTCGAAAGGTGGATAGGCTGGTGGTTACTGCTTAAGTAACTCATCAATGCGAGCCATCTTGTTGATAGTCTCGTCAAGGTGGAAGTGTAATTCTGGGATGATACGCAACTGATGGCGTTGTAGATGTCCCATCTCACCACGAATTTTTGCAGTATCATCTTGTACTTGTGCAATAACATTGGCTACCTTATCTTGTGGGAAAATGCTTAGATACACATGGGCTACACTTAAATCAGGTGATATGCGCACCTCACTGACCGAAATGAGCGTACCGCGTAGTGCGCGCGCGTACCTTAAAAAAATATCACTCAAATCCTTTTGAATTAAGCGTTCAATCTTTTGTTGTCTTGTTGATTCCATGACTTGTTAATTTTTGGGTGGCTGGTGTTCTGGGGTGATCCGAAACCGAATCATACACAATAAGGGAAAAGAGACGTCTCTTTTCCCTATGCTGAAGCCTTAGGAAAAAGCCCTAAGGTGTCTAATCGCTGATTAGCGTTTGTGGCGACCTTCGTCTGCTACAGTCAATTTCTTACGACCGTGTGCGCGGCGAGCTGCCAATACACGACGACCGTTTGCAGTAGCCATACGTGCGCGGAATCCGTGTTTGTTGCGACGACGGCGTTGGCTAGGTTGGAATGTACGTTTCATTGTTTTTTTATGTCTTTTTTATGCCCATCTCGTGAGCGAGTTAATAAATTTCGTGCGAAAAATCGTGCAAAGGTACTATAAAAAAAGCATATGTGCAAATTTTTTTAAGAAAAAATGCATTTTTAGATAAAAAGTTGCACATATGCTAGTTTTTTGCGCTAATTCTCAACGATTAACAATCGATTGTTTATTATCTTATTCGAATTTCCTCTATCGGCTGTCGCTTATCTAAGTCTAAATCTACGGATTGAAATTTCACTCGTTGGAGATTAATGTTTTTTAGGTCGATACAGCGGATTGAACTGTCGTACATTGTGCGGTAGTATAGTCTTTGATTGCGTAAATCGGAGGCAATGGTCACTTGTGTAGCACTCGGCATATTGGGTACTTCGCGCGGATCTGCAAATTGAACTCCAACAGGGATGTCAAAGTTATTTAATAGGTGAAAGGCTTGTATTACGGTGGCATCTTCATCGCCTAAACGTGGGGCGGTGCTTTGGAAGAATGCTGCGCGAATAAATCGGGAAGGAGGGGTCATGTCGCCAGGAAGTCCATGTAAACCACTACCCCCTCCAAAGGCATTCAAGGATAGCGAACCAATCTGGCGGTTGTTGACTGAACCTGCAGAGAGGTTGACATAGTTGTTGAGGTTGGTTAGATGCCATTGAAAATCAGGAGAATTGGTGATTACGCCTAATGGATTTTCGTGAAAACGAATTTGCTGATTTACAATCTCCAATATCACTTGTCGACCGCTGCTCTCTGTGATGCGCCAATGTACGGTGCTGGCTCGTGGATCAGTGTCAATAATTCGAATTTGTGTGATACTTGATTTGAGTTCGTTGATTGTCGCAAAATTGCTTAAGATCCATGCTACTAATTGCATATCGCTTACGCTTTGTTCTTTCATTGATTCGATGTAGGGTTGGTATTCGCCATAATGAGGGAAATAAAACAACCCTGCACCTAAACCAGCTTCGTTTATACCTTCCATCACAAATGCTTCGTTTTCTACGGCTATTCCTACATAGCCATACTTAGCTGTAAATGATTTGCCGTTTCTACTACCGTCAGGTAGGAGTGATTCTTGTAGGTGCTTGCGAGGGACAATCACGTACATTGCATTTAGTGGAGTGGCTGCCCACTCAATGGTACGAGCGGTTACTGGATGGTCGTTGGCCGTGTGGAGTGTGATGCCCGTGCAAGCGAAAGTACGCTGGGTGAAGAAAATGCCTGCGATAAAGCAAGCTAAAACAATAAATCGTTTCATAGTCTTATTAATTAAAGTTGGTTATTGGATGTTACTCGTACTATTCTTTGCAAAATTCGTGCCAATCGAAAAATGCAAAAAAAAATATTTATTTGCATATGTGCAAAATATTTAGTACCTTTGCAGACAAATTGGATTATTAGAGAATTATGAAAAAGCAAATAGCTATTGTTGCAGGCGGAGATAGTTCGGAATATGGAATTTCGCTTCGTAGTGCAGCGGGCATCTACTCTTTCTTAGACAAAGAGAAATACAATATCACCATCGTTTGCCTTCGTGGTAATGATTGGAGAGCGCAAGTGGCCGAAGATGAATGGGTAGCGATAGACAAGAACGATTTCTCGTATACCCACAATGGCGAGAAACACGCGTTTGACTTTGCGTATATCACTATCCACGGCACACCTGGCGAGAATGGCGTGCTGCAAGGGTATTTGGATATGATAGGACTGCCCTACTCTTGCTGCGGCGTGTTGGCTGCTGCCATGACATTCAACAAATACACATGCAACCACTACCTGAAAGGCTTTGGTGTGAAAGTGGCAGAGAGTGTGTTGCTTCGCAAATCGGATAACGGATATCGGGTATCGGATATCGTAGATGCTGTGGGATTGCCATGTTTTATCAAGACCAATGTGGGCGGTTCGTCGTTCGGTGTGACCAAAGTGAAGACCCTGGAGGAGGTAGAACCTGCTATAGAGAAAGCCTTCGCCGAAGGCGACGAGGTGATCTGCGAAGCGTTTATGAAGGGAATTGAGATTACCTGCGGTGTGTATAAAACGAAGAACAAAGCAGTGGCCTTCCCTATAACAGAGGTAGTAACGAGCAATGAGTTCTTTGACTACGATGCGAAATATAACGGGCAAGTGGATGAGATCACCCCTGCTCGTATCCCCGACGAGGTGAGAGACAAGGTACAAGCCATGACCCTGAAAATATATGACATTTTGGGTTGTAAGGGAATTATTCGTGTGGATTATATTTTGACAGAGGGATGGACTATTAACCTCTTGGAGGTAAATACGACTCCAGGCATGACCGCTACTTCGTTTATTCCTCAACAAGTACGCGCGGTAGGTTTAGATATCAAAGATGTATTAACTGATATTATTGAAGACCAATTATGAATATTAATGAGGAAATTTTGAAACTAGATTGGGATCGTGATCCTTATGGATTGTATGAACCCATTGAATACACTTTGGCATCAGGTGGTAAGCGTGTGCGTCCGCAGTTGGCTATGATTGCCAGCCAGATGTTCGGCGGTAGAGATGAAGATGTGTTACCTGCGGCATTGGCGCTGGAGGTATTTCATAATTTCACCCTCTTGCACGATGATGTGATGGACAAGGCAGAGGTTCGTCGTGGCAGACCAACTGTGCATATGAAGTGGAATGAAAGCACCGCTATCCTTTCAGGCGACCAAATGCTGATAGAAGCATACAAATTGCTGTCGGGTGTGCCTCGAAGAAAATTGGCAAAAGTGCTGGAAATGTTTAACGATATGGCGACTGAGATCTGCGAAGGACAACAATACGATATGGACTTCGAAACCATGAATAGGGTCAAAGAGTACCAGTATTTTGAAATGATAGGTAAAAAGACCGCTGCACTATTAGGTTATGCCTTAAAGATTGGAGCATATATCGCAGGAGCCAAAAAGAAAGAGCAAGATTTATTATATTCTTTTGGTATTGGCATCGGTTTTGCTTTCCAATTGCAAGATGATATCTTAGATGTATGGGGCGCCCCAGAGACTTTCGGAAAAGCAATAGGTGGAGATATTTGTTGCAATAAGAAATCCATTGTTAGCATTACGGCATTGGATATGGCAGACGAAGAAAGCTGTAAAGAATTGAACTATTGGTTTGGACAAATATTAGAAGATAATACCGAGAAAATTGCCAAGGTTACTGCTATTTACGATAGACTGGGCGTAAGAGAACATTGCGAGAAAGGAGTGAAACGGTTGATTGATTCTGCATTGCGTTCTCTCAGTTTACTACCTCAAAACGAGGCGACCGAACAGTTGCGCCAGTTGGCTAATAAACTCAATGCGAGAAAGAATTAACACCTTTGAAACTTTTAGAACTTTTGAAACTTCTTAAACTCCCATAGATATGCCTTACCGTCGATTACCCAAAACAGATCAAGCAAGATTGTATGCTTTGAAGCAGGCTGTTCATCGTGCTGGTGAAGTGGCATTTAACCAGCAAGCTATCAATTATAAAACGCTGATTGAGGCACAACGATTATTGTTGCAGTTCGAGAATCAAGTGGCGCAATATCATGCTAATTTCGATAGTAAAGTATCGGATAATAAGCAGTATCGCCATAAGGTGCGTAATGCCCGTATGTATATTTCGCATTTTATTCAAGTGTTGAACTTGGCGGCTATACGCGGTGAGATTAAGAAAGGGCAAAAAGAACTCTACAAATTGGACGTGAATAATCACACCCTTCCAGACTTGACTACGGAGGAGAATCTTATTACTTGGGGTCATAATATCATAGAGGGCGAGAATGCGCGTATTGCGCAAGGTGGATTCCCTATCTACAACCCTGCTATCAACAAGGTGAAGGTGCATTATGATATTTTCCGTGAGCACTATAATCAGCATGTTCTTCACCAACGCTCACACACGCGCGTGTACGGGGAGATAGAAGGTATGCGCGAGCAGGCAGATGCACTCATTTTGGCTATTTGGGATCAGGTGGAAGAGTTTTATAAAGATGAACTCCCCTATGCCAAACTCACACAGTGCCAGGCATACGGTATGATATATTATTACCGCAAAGGAGAGGCGCAATTAACGCCCAAGACAGATCAACAGATACTGCAAGACCGCGCGCAGCAGACTACACTTGAATGGTCTGTGATGGAAGAATAATGCGATGAACTTTTTGATCGTGGTTCAATGCAGGAACCTCATCAACTAACTGGAAATCATATCCCACGCCAATGAGAGTCGCGTGGGGTTGTTTTTTTAAGAACCGATCGTAATATCCACCTCCACGACCTAAGCGATAACCACTCTTGTCAAATGCGACAGCAGGAACAATAATTACATCAATGTCGCCCATATAAGGTTCTGTAGTGGGCTCGGGTATCCCGAACTTACCGCGATGCATCTTCTCATTTCCCTTAAAAGGATGTGCTGTCATATATTTACGGTGGGTCACTGGTAAAAGCAATGTTTTGTCCTTATGGCGTTTGAATAAAGGCAATACATCTACCTCGTTATCCTTGGGATAGTACAGCAAAATGCTCTTTGCCTCGCGGAAGACATGCATCTGTTCCAATTGGTGTAATATCGCATCAGATAATCTTCTCTTGTCTTCTGTCGATAGCATACGACGTTTCTGAATCAACAATTCGCGCATCTGTTGTTTAGCGCGATGAACACGTCTAGAGGGTAATAACTTCAGCAAGTCTCGTATGTTAGTTTCAAATAGCATAAGAAAAGTTTTTAAATTAACCCCGCAAAGGTACACTTTTTTTTGCATATTTGCAAACATTAGTTCGCTTTTTATCAAATATTCGAAATATATTTGCGTATATCAGAAAAAAGCAGTACCTTTGTTGCATATTTCGTTATATAATGAATCTTTTTACGAAAATGCGCAAGTATTTATACATATTGACCATTGGGGTAGTGTTGATGGTGGGATGTACAATCACTGATAATACTGTGGAGACGTCATCGGAAACGCGAGTCAATACCTTTACTTTTTATGAGGATACAGCCAATCTTGGCCTAACACAAGTTACCTATAAAGTTGAGCATACGGGTGATACAGGGCGAATCTATTGTAAGGACTCGTTAGCGTTTGGTACGCGATTGGATAGTGTAGTGCCATATGTTACCTACAAGGC
This sequence comes from Paludibacteraceae bacterium, assembly GCA_017555595.1. Classification (GTDB taxonomy): domain Bacteria; phylum Bacteroidota; class Bacteroidia; order Bacteroidales; family Paludibacteraceae; genus Colicola. The sequence goes on from JAFZGC010000146.1 coordinate 24,317, forward strand.
AACTCCAGCGATGGCCAAATTTTATTTGCCCGACACCATAATAACAAGTTTGGGGACAGATACGCTGGACTTTACGGAGCAACCAATCTATTTGTATGTATTGTCCTCAGATATGGAGCATGAGCGTTGGTATCGTATTGATATTGCGGTTCATCAAGCTGACCCCGATTTGTTTGTTTGGAAGAAACTTGCTGATCAAATCTTTGCTCCGCAAAACTGTGATATCAAAGCCTTCTACATCGGCGAGTTGATGTATTTGTATGTAAATAATGGTTTTCAGACGCAATTATATCGTTCGGTGAATGGCTATTTTTGGCAATTAATGGAAGCGCCTATGGGACTGCCAGTACCATGCTCTGTTCGTGATATATTGCAATATCATGATACACTATACTATGTTGATGGAGATAAATTGTATACTACTACTGATCAAGTGAATTGGAGTATGACTGATTATTCAGGGAAACCATATTCGTTGGTAAATATGTTGGTGGTATTTGATGATAAACCTTGGTGTATAGTGCAGGAACGAGCATCTGAAAAACTAAGGTTAGGAATTTTATATGAAGATGACATTCACCTTGTTGCGCCAATACACGGACTTGATAATAACGTCTTGCCTGATAATTTTCCTATTAGCGATTTTGCTGCCTTGCCATTTGAGAGTAGTAGCGAACGTCCAAGAGCGATGATTGTAGGAGGGCGTACGCTTGATGGTACTCCAGTTAATACACGATGGAATTTGGAGTATGAAATGTCTGCGGGATACCGTATCGTGGATTTCTCAATAGAGCAACCTTCCTTTAATTCACTTACAGGTGTATCTGTCATACAATATGATAAGCGTTTGTATATGTTTGGCGGAATTGATAATGACTTGACGTATCGAAGTAATATTCTTTGTTCGGATGATGAAGGCATGAACTGGTATGTGCCAGATACGGCGCACAATCGTTTGCCTAATGACTATAGGTCACGCCAAAAGCAGACAGTAGTAGTAGATGATGATAATAATATCTATATTATTGGTGGTCAAACGAATACTCAGACCTATAGCGATGTGTATCGTGGCTATCTTAACTCAATGAAGTGGTGAGCATTGCTATGACCAATCCCCAAGATATTCGTAAGGTTATTCAAGCGGATTTTCGCTTGTATGAGGAGGCATTTGCATTGGCTTTGCAAGCGGATAATACTTTTCTTGCAGAAGTCTTGGACTATCTTTATTCTAAGCGGGGCAAACAATTACGTCCTATCTTGGTATTGCTATCTGCCGCTCTATGCCGTGGGGTGACAGACAAGACTATCCATACGGCAGTAGCTCTTGAATTGATGCATACGGCTTCGCTGATTCACGATGATGTGGTAGATAATTCTCCTATGCGGCGAGGTAGTGATGCTGTACAGGCACGGTGGACAAACAAGATTGCAGTCTTGGTTGGCGATTATGTGCTTACGCGCGTCATTAGTATTTTATCTGATTTGCGTAATAGTACAATTCTGAGTATTGTTTCTAAAATGGGAGGAGCGCTTACCTCTGGCGAATTATTGCAACTACATGCAGGGCAATCGATGTGGATAAGTGAGAAACAGTATAATCAAGTCATAGAACAAAAGACAGCATGTCTCTTTGCAGCATGCAGCGAGGCTGGTGCTGCCAGTACGGGGGCTACTATGCGTCAGATGACTGCCATGAAGCAGTTCGGATTACATCTTGGTATGTGCTTCCAACTGAAGGATGATGTGTTGGATTTTTCGGATATTGAGGATATTGGAAAACCTACGATGAATGATATCCGTGACGGAAAAGCCACTTTACCCCTACTTATCTCGCTCAAACGCGCGACAAAAGAGGAGGCAGATCATATCCGTGAGATGGCGGATGCGTTGGCAAACAAATCACCTCATATTGATCCCTTCGAGGCGGAGCAGGAGATAAAATCGTTTATTCTGCGCTATGACGGTATTCGTTATGCGCATCAAGAGATGGAGAAACACCGCAAAAAAGCCATTGCAGTATTGTCTATTTTCCCCGATAATAAATATAAAGAGAGTTTGGTTCTCTTGTTGGACTACGCTATTAGCCGCGTGAAATAACGGTAAGGTTGCGATGATTTTCTAGTGGAGATAGGGGCAGGTAGGTCGCAACCTATAGGATAGTATTGATTTTTTCTACCAATTTTTCTTGCAGTTCGGTGTCGGAGAGTGTATTAAGCACCTCATCGAAGAATGCACACAAAAGAAGTTTGGCTGCGGTGTCGCGGTCAATGCCGCGTTGTTGCATGTAGAAAATGGCGGATTCGTCTAATTGTCCTGTGGTAGCACCATGGCTGGCCTTCACATCGTCGGCGTAGATCTCCAATTGTGGCTCGGTCAGCATTTCTGCTTGGCGCGAGAGTAGGATGTTGCGATTGGTCTGATATGCCTCGACTTGTTGGGCATTAGGCAGAATCTTCAGTTCGCCACGAAAAGCGCCTTTGGCTTGGTCGTCTAACACGAATTTGAAAAGTTGGGAGGAATAACCGTCACCGACATTGTGCAATACCGCGGTGCGGATATGTGCTTGTTGTGTGCCGTGCAGCAGTCCCATGCCATAGAGCAGGGTGCGGCAGTTGGTGGCGTTCTGCTCCACGGTGATAGAGGATTGCCATTGCTCGTCAGCCGTTTGCGAATCAGTCAAGCAAAGGATATGTAAGCGCAGGGTGGAGCCTTCTTCCTGAATAAAATGGTATTGCGCGTTAGGTTGGTTCAAAATGACCACCTCGCGCGTTTCGCCTGCGGAAAGTGTAATATGTTGGATAATTGCCTTTGACATTCTTAATTCTTAATTATTCAAGAACGCGTAGCCGTTAGCTTCGAGTTCGAGTGCCAAATCCTTGCTGCCCGTACGAACAATTTTGCCGTCTGCCAAGACGTGCACAAAGTCAGGTACGATGTAATCCAAAAGTCGTTGGTAGTGGGTGATAACAATAGATGCAGTGTGAGGCGTCTTGAGTTTGTTGACTCCCTCAGCCACAATGCGGAGTGCGTCAATGTCCAAGCCAGAGTCGGTCTCGTCAAGAATAGAGAGGCATGGCTCAAGCATTGCCATCTGGAAGATCTCGTTACGTTTTTTCTCGCCACCCGAGAATCCTTCGTTCACGGAACGGTTGGTGAGTTTATTGTCCATGCCGACTAATGCCTTTTTTTCGCGCATGAGTTTGAGGAATTCGGCAGCTTTGAGTGGTTGTTTCCCCTCATGCTGGCGTTTCTCGTTGACAGCCGTGCGCATGAAATTAACAACCGATACGCCAGGAATCTCTACTGGGTATTGAAACGATAGGAAGATTCCTTCGCGCGCACGCACCTCTGGCACCATGTCCAAGAGGTTCTTGCCGCGGAAGATAACTTCACCTTCAGTGACGGTGTATGCGGGGTGCCCCGTGAGCACATTCGACAGGGTAGATTTGCCTGCTCCATTAGGACCCATGATAGCGTGTACTTCGCCCTCGTGAATGGTGAGGTTGAGTCCCTTGAGTATTTCCTTGCCTGCAATAGAGGCGTGTAAGTTCTTTATCTCGAGCATATTGTAGTGATGACAGTCTCTCCGACTGCCTGCAGCGTTTGTTTGTTAATATTTTGCATGTTGTCTTGCTGTGTATGCCACCACTCTGCAAAACCCGTGCCGTTTTGAGGCTTATAGTCAATAATGTCTACGCATGGGATACCAGCAATGGTGTTCACATAATAGTGATCGTCCGTAATGGGGTAGGCGGCTTGATTCACAAAATGGCGACCATATCCCAAGCGGGCTGCCGTGCGCCAGATGAGTTCTACATAGCTTCCCGCATAAGTGGTAGAGAAATATTCACGCGGAAAAGTGGCAGAAGGATCACCTACCATATCAAGCAAAATACCATATTGGTAGTTTGTGCGTTGGGAAACTGGTGTTTGTTGGTATAATGTTGACCATAATTGACTGCCAAGGCACCATGTATTTTCGCGTTCTTTGCCAGTATAATGGCTAGGTGTACCCATATCTTCGGCATCAAAAAAGATAACGTCTATTGTGGGTATCTGTGCAGATTGATTTGTAGTGCGGAGTATCTGTAATTGGCGAGCAATCTCTAATAGAATGCCAACACCACTAGCGCCATCATTGGCACCCAATATCGGTGTGAAACGATTATCATAGTCTTCTTCTTCATCACTCCAAGGGCGTGTGTCCCAATGGGCGCAGAGCAAGATAGCAGTCGGTGTATTTCCTGGTATATGTCCTATGATATTGCGTATTGCTTGTGGTTTACCAGCATAGTTCATCATTGTACCATGTTGCTCACTCACTCCTATCCCATATCGTTGCAATTCACTGATGAGCCAATCGCCACAAGCTTGATGCGCTTGGGTGTCAGGCACGCGAGGACCAAATGCTACTTGTTGTGCTATATAATTGTATGCTGTGTCTCCCGAAAAAGACCATTGGACATTAATAACGGAAGACTGTTGCTGTTTCGTGCATGACACGCATAACAGCAACAGCGCAAATATACTATATTGTACAATTCTGAACAATTCTAAACAACACTTAGTGAATATTCAGTTCGCTTACCGAACGATGTTCTTGGATGGCAAGTATGGTCTCTGCGATAGGTTTAGCCATAGAAACTATATTCACTTTTGGGCAACGTTCTGTGTTAAATGGAATAGAATCGGTGAAGATTAATTCCTCTAATGCAGAGTTGGTTACGCGCTCGCATGCAGGACCAGACATCAATCCATGGCTTACAAGTGCGCGAACAGACTTAGCACCTGCTTCTTTCATCACTTCAGCGGCTTTGCAGAGAGTACCTGCAGTGTCGGCTATGTCATCAATAATAACCACATTTTTATCTTTCACATCTCCCAATACACGCATCTCGCCGATTTGGTTTGCGTTTGGACGATGCTTGTAGCAGATAACCATGGGTACGTCTTGCTTGGTAAGTGCGGTAAGTTTCTTTGCAAACACTGAAGCGCGTTTGGTACCACCTACGTCTGGAGATGCGACAATCAAGTTGTCGAGATTGAGACTTTGTACGTAGTCTGCCAATACATTCGCACCATACAAGTGATCCACAGGAATATCAAAGAATCCTTGGATTTGGTCAGCGTGTAAATCTACAGTGATTACACGATCAACACCAACTCCCTGCAATAGATTCGCGCATACTTTAGCTCCAATAGAAACGCGAGGTTTGTCTTTCCTGTCTTGACGTGCCCAACCAAAATATGGGATTACGGCAATCACTTTGTACGCACTAGCGCGCTTAGCAGCGTCAATGGCGAGCAAGAGCTCCATAATGTTATCACTGCTGGGGCAAGTCGATTGCACAATGTACACTGACTGACCACGAACGGACTCTTCGAAACTTACGGCAAACTCGCCGTCGGAAAAACGTGCTACTTGGATATTACCCAATGAACATCCTAAATACTTACACACGCGCTTGGCAAGTTCACCTCCTTGAGAGAGTGCAAAAACCTTGTACGGACTGGTTTCAACGATCATAACAGACAATTTATTTGGTTAGTTTTGAAATAATGTGCAAAAGTACTGCTTTTTTTTGAATTTTGCAAGTATTGTTTGCATATTTCAATAAAAAATCGTAACTTTGCACACAATTTGTATATTGGGTAATATGACCAAAAAAGAATTATATCGTAATTTTTGTAAACTCGCACATCAATTGCCTATTTTTATGCATGATTGGTGGCTGGACGCTGTTTGTGCAGGTAAACATTGGGATGCTTTGCTATGCGTGAAGACGACCGATGGATATTGTCTCTCCGATGGCGTTGATAAGGAGGAGGATATAGTTGCCGTATTGCCTTATTTGCACCGCGAGCGTATGTGGATGCGCTATGTGATTATGCCACAGATGACACAGATGGGCGGTATTTGGATTCATGAGTGTGTGCGCGATGATGAGCATGCGGTGAAGCAGATTTGTGCGCTATTTTGTGAGGCTCTACAAACTCTGCGATTGAGTTATTATTATCAGCATTTCCCTTTATATAGTACTGCGCCTCAACGGATGCAGGAGTTTGGTTTTAAACTAAAGAAGCGCGTGACTTATCGCATAGAGGATCTGAGTGATTTGGATCGCGTGATTAATGGTTTCTCCAAGAACAAGAAACGCCAACTTCAAAAAGCTCTCTCGCTCCATGTGGACTATAGTATGAACATCGAAGACTTCTACCGCTTTCACCAAGACTGTTTGCGGCAGCAGGGTAAGGCTATCAGTTATACGCGCGAGTTTCTTTTGGTACTTGATCGCAAGACCAAGCGTCTGAATCAAGGCCAAGTGCTGGCTATACGCAATGCTGATGAGCGGTTGTTGGCGGCAGCTTTTTTGGTTTGGGATAAACAGAGTATGTATTACCTTATTCCTTGTTATAGTCCGTTGTATAAGGACTCAGGTGCGAGTGCCCTCTTGGTGCTGGAGGCTATAAAGTTAGCACGCAAACTGGGAGTTGCGTTTGATTTTGAGGGTAGTATGATAAAGGGAGTGGCACAACATTATAAGCAGTTTGGTAGTTCTCCTGTTACCTACTATAGCGTAGAGAAATATTATAACTGGTGGTTCTGGTTTGCTAATATTTACAATAAGTTGCGCCAAAAGGGTATGCGGTGAGATAGTTATTGGTTTAGCATTTCTTTTACTTTCATTAAATACCAATCTTTCATTATTTCGTTGGCAAAGTGCCCTACTTTGAGGCGGTATTGTTTTTTGGCAATCAGTTCATCAAGCATAGGTTTAGATAATAACAATTCGCCTAATGAATCCATTTTATATGTGTTTCTATGAATAAATGGTAGCAGCACTTTCTTGATTCGTTTTCGTAATTTCATCTTGTAGAAATACCATTTGGAAGGATATGGATTGGGAAAATCCACACCCATTTTTTTGAATAGATTCTCTCGAATTAACTTAGTGTAGAATAGGCATCCGTACAAATCTTCAAAAGGCATCACGCGAAACATCTCCAAGAATGCCTTATCCCAATAGGGTAAACGCACGTCATAGCCAAAGAATTGATATACACGAGCTGAATTGTTGATGTTATATGGTAACTTGTGGTTGAATATAAATGATTGAAAAATTGACCATGTAGCAATAGTGCTATTTCTATGTTCTGCAATAAAATGCTTTTTTGTTGCGTTGTGAACATTTCTGTTGTAAGCATACTCAAAATGATCAAACATCATTGCGTGGGCTTGATGGAGCGCTTTGTCGTTTTTTCTGATGCATGCTTTTAACAATTGGGAACCTGCATTAAAATCGGCAGAATGTCCAGGTATGAACACGGATCCATCTTGCAATAAATTTCGAGATTTTAACCACTTAATAGCTACATACTCGAAGAGCCACATGAAATTCCCCAAAGCTCCAATATGGCGATAATATTTCTGAAACTCACCGCTGTTCAATTGTATATAATCCATTAGCTCTTTTTTTGTAGTATCTATTATATACAATGGGTACCCCAATTTTTCGGCGACTTTAACTGCAATGATTTCTTCTTTGTTCTTTGGTCGCCCTACTGTGTAGCAAATCACATTCTCATATTGCAAATGTCGCAACATGCATAGTATTAGTCGCGAGTCATTTCCTGCGCTCAGAGGAACAACAATCTGCTTACCATTAATAGATTGCACTAACCTACTAAATACACTATGCAAAACATTGAGGGCTTTTTTGTTGGCTGGGTGCGATAATTCGCTGTATTTAGCGAGGTATGAATAGTATTGTTCCTGAGAGCCGTTTTTTAACAATATACCACCAGGTAAGACTTGCAGAATATCTTGAATCAAGGTTTTTGGACCTAATGGATAGCCTGCTACATGATATTCTTGTACGCTATTTACATCCAATGAGTCATTTGGTTGTAGCAATGTATGTGGATCGTCTGAGATATGTATCTTGTTGTTCTGCTGCCTATAATACAATGGATAGATGCGTGATGGATCTACTGCTGCTGCACAAAAATGTTCGGAATGACATATTACAGAAAATAGTCCATTGCAATCTTGCAGACGAGAGCGAAATGTGGCAATATCGTTAACGTCAAAGTAATCGCACAATGCGGCATTTGCTAACAAACGATTACCATTGTCATACGCATATCCATATACCGATACGTGTTGCGATGTGTACCAATTGGATGATGTTAATTGTATTTCCCAGTTGTTATTTGTTATTTCGTTCATACTTCAATGCGATTGATATAAACCACCACAATTCAATAGCTAATACTAAGGTGCCAACTAAACTATAAAGTAAAATAGTAGTGCGTATTGATTGCGTCCAGATGCCAATGATTAATATTAAGATACGAAGGATAATATATGCTATTTCGAAACATAAATAGACGTGTTGTTTTTTGAATACATCGGGTAAAAATGATAAACTTGTATTCAAAAATATCAATAGTAGCCATGGCAACATCAAGCGAATATAGTCGCTGACTAAATCCCAATCATTGCCTAAGAACCAATTGGTTATCCATGGCAATGCAATGTATAATACAACAAATCCCGCTGTGAGCATTGTTCCTGATTTGATCAAATAACTACGTATGAGTGGTAGTATTCGTTGATGGGTATTGACACTATCCGAAATTTTTTGAAAGAGCACTTGGTAAAGTGAAGAGCAGATGATATTGATGGGTCGGAAAGCAAGGGTAAATGCTAAACTAAAAAAACCAATTTCACTCAAACCAAAATATGGGGTCAAAAGTAGTATGGGAAGATTTCCTCCTACCGTATTCATTAGTGTGCGGGGCATTACAAACAGAGGAAAGTTTCTAAATTCTTTTGCTTGATTTTGTATGTCATTCCATGAGAAACAAAGCAACGGACGTATCGTTGAGCGGAAAGTGACAAGCATGTGCCATACTACGGATACCAATGAACCCAATATGGTTGAATACACCAGACCTCCTTGTAGCCAACCTGCATAACCAAATCCCACCTTGCCGCCAGCTGAAAGTACACTTTGAGAAATCTGGTAACTACTAATCTTCGTGAATTGTTTATGACGAGTGTACCAATAGTTGAGTAGATTCCATAATCCTAAAGTTAGTACAAAAATCGGCATTAACCAATAGTAGGATGCCAATTCGGGAGAGTTAAACCAATTACCTATCTGCTTGGAAAATAGGGTGCTAATACTTATCACGATACATGTGGCTACGAGCAATATTAACCCAATGTGAAATACCGAGGCTGCAGCGCGATTAGATTTTGGTAATACAATGGCATAATGATATTCCGCCACTGACAATACAACCAATACATTACCTATACTCAAAAACAAATTCAGCAAACCAAAATCCTCTGGCGCGTATATGCGCGTTAGAATAGGATATATCAGAAGACCTATGACTTGCGCCACTACATTCGCAGAAAGCAATTTCGCAAAATTGCGTATGCTAGTAGATTTGATTAAAGCAGGAATGTTCATTTCGACCGCAAAAGTACTATAAATATCCCAAAATAACAACTATTTTGTGAAAAAAATGTAAAAAACATGAGAGATATTTGCACAATTCAGAAAAAAGCTGTAAATTTGCAGTCTGAAATGGTAGTGCATGGAAAAGCATCGCTAAAAACGCAAAACATAAAAACACAAAACAATATGCAACTGAAAAAAAATCCCCAAGCTAGCTTGGAAGACAAGAAACTGACCTATGTCCTTATGGGCTTGGTGTTAGTGTTGAGCATTTGCTATGTCGCTTTCGAATGGACAGAGAAAGAAGTGACTAAGTATGAAGTGGTGGATACAGACTTCCTCATTGAGGAAGAGTTTGATATCCAACAGACCTCCCAAGAAACTCCTCCTCCTCCACCACCACCAGCACCAGTTGAGGTTGAAGTACTTAACGTTGTAGAAGATGACGTTGAAGTGGAGGAGATTGAAATTAACACCGAGGATGACAAGGATGTGGAAGTTGTGATTGCACCACCTGTAGAAGCTCCTGTAGAGGAAGAGGAAGAAGAGGTTATCTTTATGGTGGTAGAGTCAATGCCTGAGTTCCCTGGTGGTCAACAAGCCATGATGCGTTATATCGGTGAGAACATCAAGTACCCTGTTATCGCCCAAGAGAACGGCATCCAAGGTCGTGTGATTTGCCAATTTGTGATTGAGAAGGACGGTAAGGTGTCTGATATCCAAGTGGTTCGTTCTTCGGGTGAACCATCATTGGATAAGGAGGCTGTACGCGTGATCAATAGCATGCCTAAATGGAAACCAGGTAAGCAACGCGGTAAACCAGTACGCGTGAAATATACTATTCCAGTAAACTTCCGTTTGCAATAATTTCTCGCCTTTAGCCTAATCGCCTAATAGTCTGACTTCTGACAGCGCAGCGGTCTGACATCTGACAGCGAACGCAGTGAGCGGTCTAAATGTAAGAAATATCGAATACTGTAAGGGTGTCGGCACAAAGCGTGCCGACATTCTTCGTAAAGAGCTGGGTGTGAAATCTGCGCTCGATATATTGTATCAGTTTCCGTACAAGTATATCGACCGCAGTCGCTTCTATTATATCCACGAGATAGAGGACGATGACACCTATGTGCAGATTATTGGTCATATCACCGAGTGGCATACCATTGGCATAGGACCTACCCAACGCCTCTCTGCCACTTTTACCGACGGACGGCACACCATTGAACTTGTTTGGTTCAAAGGTGTGAAGTATGTCAAACTGGAGCGTAATGTGCAGTATCTGCTCTTTGGCAAACCTTCGCGCTTCAATCATCAGTACAACTTCGTTCACCCTGAACTCACGCCGATGAGCAAGGTGCAGCCAGAAATGACGCAGGGGCTCGAACCGCACTATAACACTACAGAGGGTATGAAGCGATTGGGACTCAATTCCAAGGCCATTCGCACGATTATCGCTCATCTCATACCCGAACTCCAACAACAAGGCATGGTGGACACGCTCGGCATGGATCTGGTGCAACGCTATCACCTCATGCGACTCAGCGAAGCACTCTGCAATATCCATTTCCCCAAGGATACACCCACTATGCAGAAGGCGCGCGAGAGGCTCAAGTTCGAGGAACTATTCTATATCCAATTGCAGATTCTCCGCCAGATGAAACGCCGCGAGCAGAATGTGGGTTTCACTATGCCTATCGTTGGAAAGACCTTCCACTCTTTTTACCAGAACTGTTTGCCTTTCCCGCTTACCAATGCGCAGAAGCGTGTGGTGCGTGAGATTCAGACCGACCTCAAGTCGGGTAAGCAGATGAACCGCCTCTTGCAGGGCGATGTGGGCAGTGGTAAGACGATTGTGGCACTACTCACGGCTCTTCTTGCTGTGGACAATGGCTATCAGGCTTGTATCATGGCTCCCACCGAGATACTTGCCAACCAGCACTACGAAACAATCCAACAACTCCTCTCACCTCTCACCTCATCGCCTCATCGCCTCATCGCCTCATCGCCTAAAATCGCCCTCCTCACGGGGTCCACTACCGCCAAGCAACGCCAGCCTATCCACGAGCAACTGCGCTCAGGCGAGATCAATATCCTCATCGGTACGCACGCGCTATTGGAAGACAATGTGCAATTCGCCAATTTGGGATTGTGCATCATTGATGAGCAACATCGCTTTGGCGTAGCGCAGCGTGCCAAGCTGTGGAATAAGAACACCCAACCGCCGCATGTACTCGTGATGACGGCTACCCCTATCCCTCGCACATTGGCGATGACGGTCTATGGCGACTTGCAGGTGAGTGTCATAGATGAACTGCCCCCTGGGCGCAAACCTGTGCAGACACTTCACTATTCTAACCAACGCCGTGCATCTATCAATCAGTTTATTGCGCAGCAGATTGACTTGGGGCGTCAGGTGTATGTGGTCTATCCGCTTATCAATGAGAATGAGAAACTGGATTTGCAAGACCTCACCAATGGCTACAATCAACTCTGTGAGACTTTCCCCGAGTACCGTATCTCCATGGTGCACGGGCAGATGAAGGCGAAGGACAAGGACGAGCAGATGCAGCGTTTTGTCTCAGGCGAAACGCAGATTTTGGTGGCAACGACCGTTATTGAGGTGGGTGTGAATGTGCCGAATGCCAGCGTGATGATTATTGAGAATTCCGAGCGTTTTGGTCTCAGCCAGTTGCACCAATTGCGTGGTCGAGTAGGGCGCGGTGCGGAGCAGAGTTATTGTATCTTGCTCACGCGCGTGGAGATGAGCAAGGATACGCGCAAGCGTATGGATATTATGGTGGCGACTAATGACGGTTTCCGCATTGCGGAGGCGGATTTGCAACTGCGTGGTCCAGGCGATTTAGAGGGTACGCAGCAGTCGGGTTTGCCGTTCGACTTGCATATCGCCAGTCTGAGTACCGATGGTCAGTTGTTGGAGTTGGCACGCCAAGCGGCGATGGAGGTGTTGGATGCCGATCCGCTGTTGGAGCAGATGCACAACCGTATATACAAACAGCGACTCGACTATCTGCGAATCGCTGCTGGTAATTGGGGCGAAATCTCCTAATCCTTTCCTTTACACTTTACACCCTACACTTTACACCTTACACCTTACATGTGCGGTGGTGGACCCATTGGTGGACGACCGCCACTCTCAATCATCTGTTGTTGCCAAGCAGCTGCACCTGTAGCCTTCAGCCCGCCCATACGGTTGAGCTTGAAAGTGTAAGTTAGCATAAAGTAAGTAGGCAAGGTGTTGAACTTCTGGTAGCTTACGCTGGTTTCATTGACCGTTTGTACGATATTTTTCTTGTTGTTCAGCAGGTCATATACCTTCAATGTGAGGGTAGAGTTTGCCCATGTCTTGTCTATTGAGAAGTTCCAAATCAACTCATTCACATCAGTCAATCCCTCATATCCATAGCGAGATGTATAGCTCACATCAGTAGCGATATTCCATGCCTTGGGCAGGTGGAAAGTCACATCGCCCGAAATAATCCAGTCGCCTACATGGCTCACATTCTTCTTATTGAGCGAGTTGTGGGTCAGTGAATAGATATTCGTATTCTTCACACCTATATCCACAATCTTATGGGTGAAACGGAGTGTCAAATCGCTGCTCATGCGGAAGTTGCCAGTCTTTGAAGCCTCGCCCAGTGGCAAGGTGTTCGACTCTATCATTTGCGCAATCTCGTCTGCATTCTGTTCGCGAAGCACATATGCCACACGCTGGTTGTAGCTAACTGCGGTGCGTGAATGGAACTGGAATATCTTCTTGCAGAATGGCGTATTCGACATGAAGTCCGCACCAATATTCCAAGGTATCATATCTGCGTTCACGGTTTGCAGATAGCGTTTGCCTGTTTGGTCATAAATGGTGTTATTCACCAACGCATCCTGTGTTAATGTCGCACGCAGACCAGTCATAATACTTGAGAACTTCTCTTGATTGAAGCGCGAATACATGGCAAAGATGTTGTGGTAGAACGCTGGGTTCAAACCCAAGTTACCCACTGTCTCGTTCATTGCGTCAGAGTTGTTGCGCACAGGCTCCATCTGCTGAATGGTGGGTTGGCTCACATTGCCGCGATAAACGATACGCGCGAACTCTTTTTTGCCAAACTTATATTTGAATCGCAAATTAGGCGACCAATTGAATCTATTATATAAGGTATCGCGCGCGAGAAGTCCACCATAATAAGTCTGCGAATAGGTTTGTGTAGCCAATACGCGCGCACCAGCTGTCAGGTCGATCTTCTCGCTCACCCAGCGGTAGTTCAATTCCAACTGCTCGGTGTACATATTGTTGCTTAGCGCATTGGAATACACGCTATCGTATTGATACACTCCGTCCAACATAGAATATTGGTCTTTCACCGATTGGCGGTTGCTACCCGACAGCGATAATACTGTTTCTATAAAGTGATTCTTGCCATAAATGGGCTCCACAAACGAGGTTCGGAGTGAGTAACTCAAGGCGTTGCTACCAGACAATGTGTGCTGATCTACCAATGCCATGTTCGTGAGATTATCCCATGCATAAGTAGTGTCCGTCTTGTTGGTGTTCTTGAAACTGATGTTCGCACGCATAGTCAGTGTGCGTCCAGGCTTAGCAAACTTATGGTTGTATATGGCACGCATAGAGGCACTTATCTCCTCTTGTAGGCTTCGTTGATGCTGATAACCATCGTTGATAAGCACCGAGTCGCGGTGATAGGTATAATCGTTGTTTTGAGTAGAATGTGAGTTGGTATAACCAATCTGTGGGCGAAGAATAATCTTGTTCATCGAGTCAATCTGATACTCCATTTCCAGTCGCATTTGTGCGTCCCATGATTGGGTCAACTTGTTGGTTGTATCACGATCGACATAGGTGATAGAATCGGCACTATAACTATCTTTTTGCGATTGGGTACCTGTGAAGTTATTGGAGTGATTGATCGTAGCATCTCCACCAATGAGTAATTCTGTCTTCTCATCTTTCTTGTCCAACTTGCTGGTCAAGTCTATATTCGTGTTTACGCCCAAGTTCTCTGAAGCGGTCACGCCTGCGTTTTGTCCGCCGAACCAACCACGACCGCGGCGCGAGCGTATTTCGTTGGTGTTGTTCGCACCACCGATAATCGTTGTTTGACTCTCGCCCAAAAGCAAATTGGTAAAGATGTTGGCGTTGTAGCGTGCATCGTTTTGCAAGAAGTGCATCATTCGCTCCGCATCGGTGTTTCCATAGGCAGGATTCCCATAGTCAAACCAACCTCCGTTGTCCGTTACCATATCCGCGCCCAAGGCACCTGAGTAGTTGCCAAACACGCCTTTCTTGCGGTCTTTCTTCAGGCTAAGGTTGATGATGCGCTCTCCCTCATCGTCCTCAAAACCAGTGAGTTTTGCCATGTCACTCTTCTCATCTATCACCTGAATCTTCTCAATCATATCGGCAGGGATATTCTTCGTGGCAGTCTGCACATCGTCGCCAAAGAACTTCTTTCCGTCAATCCGCACGGCTTTGATTTCCTCGCCATTGATGGTCACATTGCCTTCTTTGTCCACCTCCACGCCGTTCATCTTCTTGAGCAGTTCTTCCACGGTAGCAGTTTCGCTGACTTGGTATGCGGCGGTATTGTATTCTATGGTGTCACCTTTGACGGTCATTTCTGCGGCGCGTCCTTGCACACTCACTTCGGCGAGGTGCTGCACTTGTTCTGTCAAGCGAATGGTTGGCATATCCAAATTGGCGTTTGGCATCTTCACCTCTTTGATTACCTCATTGAAGCCTACCGACGAGATAATCAGTTTGTATGTTCCTGGGCGGATATTGGTAAGGATGAATATTCCGTCGTAGGTTGTTTGCGCACCTTGTACGAGTACAGAGTCGGGCATATCCATAGGCATTCCAGCAGGTGGTGTTGGCATATTGGCTTTGGGGTATGCAAACAGTCGCACGGTAGCCATTTCTACGGGTGCACCATCGGTCTTAGAGAGGATAGTGCCTGATAAAGTGTGTTGTGCCATCATAGGCATGGCAATCACACAACTAAGTATAATCAGTAAATGTTTCATCGCTTTTCCTTTCATTCGCTTAATTTGCCGTTATAAGAAAAATTTTGGTTAATATTCTTCAATAAACTGCAATTTTGGTAGTGTAATAATAATTTTCGGTTCTAATTTTGAGTAATTTTTGTTTTTGTAAATATTTCCCGCACCAGCATTGTGGTTGTTTCTTCTTCTCAAAAATCGTGCCAGTCCGCAATCACTATTGCTGCCATAGCCTCCACTACGGGTACAGCTCTCACCGCCACGCACGCATCATGCCTTCCTCTCGCCTCTTGCTCTTCGCCTTTCGCCTCTCGCCTTAGCGGGGTCCCCGAAAACGCTCGTGGCGTTTTGGGGTGCTCTATCGTCTCCAGTGTCTTCCTACTCGACGCCGTCGGCTTAAACACGCATCGGAACACGATGGGTGTGCCGTCGCTTATGCCGCCCGCCATACCGCCAGAGATCAATTGCGAATCCCCAGTTAGGTACATCTCGCTACCTTTCAATGATACACCGCTGAAGCCCGAACCGTACTCAAAGCCTTTGCAGGCATTGATACTCATCATGGCAAAAGCAAGGTGGCTTTGCAGTTTGTCGAAGATAGGCTCTCCTACGCCGATTGTTATGCCTGTTATTCGACACTCCACAATGCCACCAATGCTGTCTCCTTCTTGACGTATCTGATTGATATACTCCTCAAAATCAGCGGGATTGGTCTTCTCTCCCACTTGCACCAGTTTGGCTTCGATGTGAATGCCTTTTTCGTGCAACAGCTGTTTGGCTATGCTGCCAGCCACCACGCGTGAGGCTGTCTCTCTCGCGGAGGCACGACCGCCGCCGCGATGGTCGCGTATGCCATATTTCTCTTGATACACGCGGTCGGCGTGTCCTATTCGGTAGGTGTGGCGTAGCCATTCATAGTCTTCTGGGCGTGCATCGCTGTTGCGAATGATGAATGCGATGGGTGTACCCAGTGTCACGCCGTCCATCACGCCACTCAGCCATTCCACCTCATCCGCCTCACGCAACGCCCGTGGTGACACCCCAGCCTCTCGCCCTTCGCCTCTCGCCTTTCGCCTTTCGCCTTTAACCTCATCGCCTTTCGCCTTTAACCTTTCGCCTTTCGCCTCTAAACAGCGCGCAGCGCGCCCTGCTCTTCTATCAAGCTCTTGCTTGATCATCTCAAGGTCAATATGCAGACCTGCGGGCACGCCGTCCAGCACACCGCCGATAGCTCGACCGTGCGACTCTCCAAAGGAGGTAAAAGCAAACTTCTCGCCGAAGGTATTCATAAATCGCTGCAAAATTAGTATAATTTTTGTAAATATGCAAATTTATTTGCAAATAGTTGGTATAAGTTGTTGATTAAAATAATTCGTGTTGTTTTGAATACATAAATATTTGCTAATTTTATGTTTTGCAACATGTTTTTCGCTATCTAACTTGCGTGTTCTTATTTTTTTTAGTATCTTTGCAAGTTTTTTATGGGCTCGTGCCTCGCGCAGGCGAGCGCCGCGAACCATAAATACCGCCCAATTGGCACAATTAACAAAACAACAATGTTGACTAATACACTATAATTTTGGTAGTTTAAAAATATTTTTGGGGATTGAACAAATAAATTTGTATGAAGCTTGCACCATCCATACAGCACTTTAGCAAGAACCTCTTTTGGGATGTTAATCCTGCTGATTTCCATGCGGACAGATGCCCTGCACAGGTTATCCAACGCGTACTTGAAAGAGGCGAATGGAGTGACTGGTGTTTAGTTCGTGATTATTATGGATTAATGCAGATAGCTGAGATTTGCAAAACCCTACGCACCCTCAGCCCAGAGGCACTTAGTTACATCTGCTGCATGACTGATACTAAAAAAGAAGACTATAGATGTTATCATTACGCACAATCGAACCCCACACTCTGGAATTGCTAAAAGCACTTATGCAAGAACCAGCACTGTGTGAGTTGCGCCTTGTAGGCGGAACCGCGTTGGCGTTGCAATATGGTCATCGTTCTTCAATTGATTTGGATTTGTTTGGTAAGATTGATATTAACGGGTATGAATTGCAGTCCATATTAAGTAAGTATGGTGTATTAAAAGTGGAAAACGAAACGAAAATAATCCATCAATTCTATATTGATAATATTAAAGTAGATGTAGTGAATTATCCATTTGAGTGGATTAGTCCTATGGTTAAAGAGGACGGTGTTCGATTAGCTTCGCCTGTGGATATTGCTGCAATGAAAGTGAATGCTATTGAAGGCAGGGGAACGAAGAAGGACTTTATTGATATGTATATATTGCTTCAGCACTATTCACTAGAAGAGATTATTGCTTTTTATCAACAGAAGTATCCTAATTACTCTACTTTTCGAGCGCTACGAAGCTTAACCTATTTCGACGATGCCGAAGAACAATTTATGCCTCGAATGTTTATTGATGATACTTGGGAGGAAATTAAACAATTTATAATCAACAAAGTGAAAACGATTAAATTATAACGCCCATTTGTGCCAGCAAGAATGGCACAATTAACAAAACAATAATTTTGACTAATTCTCTACAATAGAAATAGTTTAGATAGTTTAGATTTCTGCGCGCAGCGCAAGGAGACAAATATAATTTACAACATGACCCGCAAGTCCTACATAAAATCTTTGATTTCTGCCCTTCAAAATAGGGGGGGGTATGGCTGCTGCTCGGTAGTAGATAATCCATTAGACAGAATATATCGCGTATTGTCGTGGCTTTTAGCTGCGGCATCTGCTTTTTGTCGGTTGTATGCCTATGGTATGCCACCCATCTGCCTCCTATCTCCATCGGAACTTCATCGGAACCTCATCGGAATCTCATCGGAATCTCATCGGAACCTCATCAACTGACAACCGAGGAAACATTAAGAGAAACAGATACTTTGGGTATAACGTGGTTCACACCACCACCCATTAGAACATTAAAACGTCGAAACATTTGAAACTATTATACTAATTTTTAATCTTAAAAATTCTATTTTTATGAAAAAATCAATCTTCTTATTTTTCGCAGCCCTCCTGTGTGCGTTAAGCGTGCAAGCTAAGAATGTTTATGCTGTGAATTATAGTTTGCCAGGAAATGGTTCCAACACCTATTGTCATAACTGGCAAAACGCTAACACCAACACCACATCATGGCCTGGGACTAAAATGACAAAATTAGCGGACATTAAAGCAGGCTCATGTGATATTTACTATTGCACACTCAAAGCAGCAACAAACGACAAGGTTATTTTTTCTTCCAATGGAAGTTCCCAAAGTAGTACATTCACATTAGATTCCAAATACCCACAACCTACTTATGCAAATGGTAGCTGGTGGTACTCTCCACGATTGACAAGTGCAATTTGGGGAGATGCGCAAAATGTAAGTGGTGGATATATATATTTCGATAACACTCAAGCACAATGGAATGATACATATATTTATCTTATTGTTGGTCACGACAAATATTTGGGATACTATCGTTTAACCAAATTAGAAGGCACAAATTTATACTACGCAAGTTTAAAAGATTTAGGTTGGGGTGATGCTAAATTTGTTGTGATGGCAGGTCACAGTTCTTCCAAATCTAAAGGAAGTGCGAGCGCTAATACAATCACTAGTCTTACTCACTTTTCAGATGCAATCAGTTATGGTTTGAATACTGGAACATCTTACATGATTACAATGGAATCTGGTAACAATTGTACTCCTATTTCAATTGATTGGAATAATGATGGGTATGAAAAATATAACCACACACAGACCATATACAAAGTTATCAATGATGCTACTACAACTATAGATGTTGGTACAGTAGAAATTACTACTACAAAATTATCAGGAAATTGCAATGGAACAAAAGATAACTCTACAGCCATAATTGGTACAAGTAACAAGTCAGCAACCGCAGATGCTGTACAAACTGCAGTTGTCACATTACAAGCTAGTGCAAAAACTGGTTATAAATTTTTAGGTTGGGCAGAAACAGCAGATGGAACTATTATTAGTACTAATGCAACTTATACATATACTGCGACTTCTGAAAAATCTTATTATGCAAAATTCCAAAGAGTATATTCAGTAACTATTACTAACGATGGCAACGGAACGACAACTCCTACTACTATTCAAACGATTGCTCAAGGAGAAAATGTTTCTATCACAGCTACAGCTGCAACAAATTATGAATTTGTAAATTGGGAAATCACCAGTGGTAGTGGTAGTTTTGGAGACGCCCACTTAGCAGAAACCACCTTTACACCTACTAGTGACGCGACTGTTCAAGCAAACTTCCGTTCTACACTCACTTATTCATTGACAGTTCAAGGTGGTACTGGCATAAAATCTGTATCAGGAGATAACAATAATGTAACTTTGGGCGAGAGTTATGATATCACGGCAACTCTTGCCGATGGATATGTGTTTGAGGGATGGACCGCTGATGTTGCTGCAAACGCAGAAATCGCAGATGCTGCCAAAGCGAACACTTCAGTAGTGGTTAAAAATGGTTCAGTAGTTCTTACCGCTTCTGCTACTGAGATTATGTCTGCATTGACAACCTCTAACACCTACGACGAAGGAACACCTTCTATCGATGCGCCTGCAACATCCGTTTCTGAAATCGGTATTACTACAACTGCTACCATTACTGCGGCTACCGATATTGATTATACACTAGCAAGTTGGACGCTTGAAAATTGCGTTCGTACCGATGGTGGTGCTGACAACGCAACAACTATCACAGTAAAATCAAATGGAGATGGTGCTGCGGCAACCGTTACTGCCAACTACAACATCATTCCTAAAATCACCCTATATTTTGTTAATTCCACCCAATGGGAAGTCGTTGCTTGCCACCACTGGAAAGAGGGTGTCAGCGGAACAATATGGCCTGGCGATCTAATGGAAAAAGTTAGTACAGTGCACGGCTTTGATATATACAAAGTTAAGTTTACTGAATTGGAACATGATCAATGTATCTTCAATAACAATAACAATGGAAAACAAACAGGCAACTTAGCTGTACAAGATGGCAAATACTACTATCCAGAAACAGACGAGTGGTACGCAACTGTTGCAGAGATTCCAACTCCTTGTACAGACTGCTCTGACTATGCAATCGCTGGTTCTATGAACGATTGGAGTGCTCGTAGAAATAGATTAAAAGTAACAGCCAATAACGACATTGTAGAGCTGACATTAGAACTCACAGCAGGCGACTACGATTTCAAGGTTGCTGGTCCAGATGGATGGTACGGTAATAGTGGAAAATACGAGCGTGAACATAGTGGCAATGCTTGGACATATAGAATAAAAGACAATGAAAATAACGATGAGGATAATGCTCGTATCTATGTTGATATGACTGGAGAATATACTTTCACATGGAAAATATCAACAAAAGAACTTACCATTACTTATCCTGAATTGCCTGATTTCAGCCAACAAACGAATACTATTCTTTTCCGTCCATCTACTGATTGGAAAAAATCCGATGCTCGTTTCGCCGCATATTTCTTTGGTGCAACCGCTGAAAAATGGGTAGATATGACCGATGCTGACGGCGATGGCATTTACGAAGCAACTAACCCAAAAACCAACCTATCAGTTAAAATATGCTGTTTAAAATCTGGAAAAACAGAGACCAAATGGGAGAATGTTAAGTGGCGATCCATTAACTATGAAATTCCAACTGGCGTAGAAAACTGTTGGGTTGTAAACGATGGTGCATGGGATGACGCTACTGGTACTTGGGCAATGCCATTGAGCAATGGAGATAATAGTGCTACAATCGACGCAGCTAAAGATCAAAAAGTAACCGCATTAGTCAACCGATCATTTGTTAAAGACGATGGCTACTACACACTCTGCGTTCCATTCAATATGCCAGCTTCGTTGGTAGGTAAAGCGTACCAAATTTCTGGTTTGATTCAAAAAAACACAGACTATGTAGAAGTTAATTTAGCAGAAAGTAGTTGGATAAACGCTGGTGCTCCATATTTGATTGTACCTAGTGAAACAAAGGATTATTTGCTAGTCGAAAATGTTACTATTGTAGAGACTACAGGTGAATCTATTGCAAAATCAATCTCAGGTTTGTCAGTAGCGATGCAGGGTGTAATCAACGGTGCTGGCAATACAGATGGTTTATATTGGGTAGGTAACGGTGGCTACTTGTATAATGATTCTGCTTCAAAACTTGGTTTGCGTACTTATTTCAATATCACAACTCCATCTGGTATCGCTCCACGCTTGCGTGTCGTAGCTAGCGAGAATGTTGAGACTGGCATTGATAACATCGTTACAACAGACACCCCTGTTAAGGTTATTGAGAACGGCCAACTCATCATCATCCGTGATGGTATTAAGTATAATGTACAAGGACAAAAACTCTAATGATAACACCCGTCTATGCCCTCCCTTCCCTTTAAGGAGGGGCAGGGGGTAGGCTAATAATATTGAACTTATGAAAAAAGTATATTTAGCGCCTCAGACAGAGGCAATCCAAGTGCTCGGAGAAAATGCCATCATGGCGGCGAGTGTTCCTGTTGGATATCAATTGCCATTTGGTAACCCTGGTGACGGTGGCCAACCACGCTAACTCTCCCCACCTTAATCAATTTTGTTGTACTTACAGCCATTGGCACTACGTTCCCTTTGGCATTTTGTACAAGCCCATTTATCTCTTCCATACCAACCGCCCCACCACGGGCGGTTGGTTGTAATTATATATGGTTGGAAAAGTGTAAGAAAATGCCCAAGATAATGTTGGAAAAATGTAAAAATTACAAAAAAACATGTTGGAAAAGTGTAAGAAAATGCCATGTTTTGGGTTTCAATATCGTTTGCGCGTTGGGCGTGTAAAGTGTCTATTTGCTGGGCGGAATTTAACAAAAATCATCGAAAAATGCCCACTTTCATTTGCTCGTATCAGAAAAAATATGTATCTTTGTATTAAGCGCAGCGTATTTTGTATAAAAAACAATCGTGTCCTTAAAGGCACGATTGTTTCTATGTAAGGAGAATTTTGCTATCGACTATATTGTTATGATAGACTCTCCTAAAGCAGATGAGATTTTTGCTAATGTGGCAAGTGTAAAGTTATGTGTTCCTCCACACCAACGGCTTACCTCTGTTTCTGTATTACCTACAAGATGAGCAAATTCTTTTTGTGACATACCTCGTTGTTTCAGTATATTGCTAATCTTGTCTGCTATAGCAAACGACCAATCCACTCGTTGCTTAATCTCGAGTGGAGTGGTTGTTACTAACTCATCGAATAGTTGTTTTGTCTTGCTCATAAGTCAAATTTTTGAGTATTGATACCTGATATATCTGTTTTCTCAATAGTGATTTTACCACTCTTTTCTGCTTGTTTGAGAAGATTGTCTAATTGCTGTAGAGTTATTACGTATCCATTTAGCTCATCATTTTCTTGATATGTTTTAGTATCTTTTATACCTCCATTACCAACAATCAAAATACTATCTGACAATCGCAAACAATACAATCGTATTTTCAATGGTTCAATAGGAAGGGCTACAACTCGATCACTCATTTTGCCTTCGTAACGGAAATATCTTTCTAAGAAACCACTAGCTGTCAGCATTTTGTTGATGGCTGTCAATATAATAGATAAGTCATCTTTACGCTCTGCATCTTCTTTGAACTTGTTCATAAATTTCTCAAATTCAGTTGCTGCGTCACCTTCAAAACAGATAGTAAACAACCCTGCTTTTTCGGTTTTGGTAATCTCTTCAATAATAACAGTTGCCATATCTTTTCTTGTTTAATTACAAATTTCGTGCAAAGGTAATATATTTTTTTGAAATAATCAACTTTTATGTTGATTTTTTTTGCTTTTTCTTCTACTTTAGTGATAATTTCTGCACAAGAGTGGTTAGCTCAGCAATCTCAAAGAACGATCGATTACCAATGGGAGATTCAGCACCACAACCAAATGCACAAAGCCTACGAAACCTCCTGATAGGTCTTTCTCCCTGCATGCATGTATACACCCACTCCCCATACGAAAACCGCCTCACAAGGGCGGTTGGTTGTAATTATATATAGTTGGAAAAGTGTCAGAAAATGCCCAAGATAATGTTGGAAAAATGTAAAAATTACAAAAAAACATGTTGGAAAAGTGTATTTTTTCATTTTTATTTTGTTGATTAACAGAAAATTACTACCTTTGCAGAAAAATTGAGTGAAATTATGCTATATCGCAAGAATGAAAGTCGTATTCGCGAGTTCTTTCGCAATGATAAAAGAGCTCTATTAGTGACAGGTGCAAGACAAACAGGAAAGACTTACTCTATTCGCAAAGTAGCGAAGGAGTGCTTTGATGTTGTTGTGGAGATAAACTTTGTCGAAAATCCAGAAGCCATTGCCATGTTTAGCAATGTTAACAACTCTCAAGAACTACTTTTGAGAATTAGTGCATTCGCTAAACAACATTTAATTCCTCATAAAACAATCATCTTCTTTGACGAGGTGCAAGAATGCAAAGAGATTGTAACTGCCATCAAATTTCTTGTGGACGAAGGTAGTTATCACTATGTACTAAGCGGATCACTATTAGGCGTAGAACTACACGATATTAGGAGTATTCCTGTCGGGTATCTATCTGTCCTTGAAATGCACCCACTCGACTTGGAAGAGTTTGCAATCGCACAAGGAGTATCGCCTATAGTTTTGTCTCATCTAAAAGAGTGCTACGACCAACAAAAAGCAGTTGATCATTTAGTACACGACAAGATGTTGGATCTTCTGCGCCTATATCTCATTATTGGCGGTATGCCTCATGTAGTAGAAACGTATCTAACAACTAATAATCTCAAACGAGTATTGGAAATACAAAAAGATATTATCCGTCTTTACAAACAAGATATTGCTAAATACGACAAACAACGCAAACTAAATATAGCCGACATATATAACCTCATTCCTTCAGAACTTAATGCAAAGAACAAGAGATTCATTCTTAAACAATTGAACGAAAAAGGACGTTTCTCAAAGTACGAAAATAGTTTTGTATGGTTGCAAGATGCAGGAGTGGCAATACCTGTATATAATATTGATGAACCCACAGTGCCATTGCTGTTAAGCAAACAGCGTAATCTATTCAAACTATTTTTGAGTGATGTAGGACTATTAGCTGCTATGTACGCAGGTAATATACAACAAAAATTACTTTCTGGAGAATTAGAAATCAATTTTGGGGCAATCTATGAGAATTTCGCCGCACAGGAATTGTACGCACATGGCTTAGCTGGTGACGAACATCAATTATTCTATTTCAACAGCAAACAGCAAGGAGAATTAGATTTTGTAATAGAAAATGATGGCGCTATACTACCTATTGAAATCAAATCGGGCAAGGCATATCATCGTCATAATGCACTAAACAATGTATTAAGTAATCAGCAATATGCTATACCAAAAGCCATTGTGTTTAGCAACGAAAACGTGGAAGAACAAGATAAAGTGATATATTTCCCTATTTATATGATAATGTTCTTACAAAAACAAGAAC
>JAFZGC010000147.1 GCA_017555595.1 Paludibacteraceae bacterium
CGTGTTGGACGAACCTCCTGTGCATCGGTTGTCCCGCCAGGGGCACTGCCGAGTAGCAGCGTTCGGTGTAGATAAGCGCTGAAAGCATCTAAGCGCGAAGCTAGCTCCAAGATTAGATTTCCATTGAGGGTCGTTGTAGACTACGACGTTGATAGGCTGCAGGTGTACAAATGGTGACATAAAGCCGAGCAGTACTAATTGCCCGAGATCTTTTTCTAGAGAAGAGATTCTCAAATAAGCTAACAATAACAGAACTTAGGGTGTTTGCTCTAAGCTTCTACAGTCAATATGTCAACCCCATAGGGTTTTGTTTAGTCGGAGTCAATCTCTAAACACTAAACACTCAACTCTAAACTTATATTTAGGTGGTTATAGCGCTGAGGTCCCACCCCTTCCCATTCCGAACAGGGTCGTTAAGCTCAGCAACGCCGATGGTACTGCGTTTGTGGGAGAGTAGGTAGCCGCCATTTTCAGAACCCTTCATCTATAAGATGAGGGGTTCTTTGCATATATCCCCGCCTTTACACCCTACACTCTACACCCTACACTCTACACCTTACACTCTACGCCTTACACAAAAGAGAAAATGTACTGCCTGTTTCGGGATAACTTCGCGACCACTATAGGACATCTATAGGACATCGCTGGCACATCTCTATCCTATTTTTT
This sequence comes from Paludibacteraceae bacterium, assembly GCA_017555595.1. Lineage (GTDB taxonomy): Bacteria > Bacteroidota > Bacteroidia > Bacteroidales > Paludibacteraceae > Colicola. The sequence continues at coordinate 670 of JAFZGC010000147.1, forward strand.
GTAAATATACTCTATTTTTTTGTGTAATTCGGAAAATTGTTGTACCTTTGCAGAGAAATAACATAATTAATGGATAGATATTCCACATATTCGGTATGAAACAAAAATTCTTATTTTTAATGGTAGCATTGCTCTTCGTAATGCAGGCTGTAGCTACAAATTTAGTTGTTGAACGACAAAATGGATCGACTATGCAACAGAACATTGCCCTAATAGGTAAGTGGGTCTTTGTTGGTGAGGACTTGCAACTTATGGATAAGGAGGGAAATGTACTTGCGACAGAACCAATCAATAGTGTGCGTAAGATTATTTTCTCGGATCAGCCTACTGCTATAGAAAATGTTAAGCAAGAAGTAATCGTTGTGTATCCTAATCCTGTGCAAGATGTATTGTATATCAATGGAATAGCTGATCAGACCTTACGGGTATATGATATGCAAGGACGTATGGTGCAAATCACAGAAGGTACACAAGTGACTGTTTCTAATTTATCTAAGGGGACATATCTTCTGCAAATTGGCACACAAGTAGTACGTTTCATCAAACTATGATTTCCAGAGCTCCTTTTCAAGGAATGAATATATGAAGGATAATCATTGCATCAAATACTTGCTAGGATGTATTTTTTGTGTGTGGGCTTTATTCGTTTCTGCACAGGAAAACTCTCCAACAACGAGCCAATGGCTTGATGATTATCCTAAGCATATCGGTTTCTCATGGTCTGCAAATGCCACATTAACAAGTAATTATATTTGGCGCGGCTTGTATTGTGGTGGTCCTTCTTTGCAAATAGATGCTACGGTAGGATACGGTGGTCTTTTTGCTAATATGTGGTGGAATGTGGGGGCAACCAATTGGACTTTCACTCAATTTAACCCAGAATTGGATATTTCCCTTGGATTTAGCCGTTGGGGATTGAGTGTGTATTATATCCATTGTTTCTATTTCGATAAATATCAAGATGGAACGCCCAGCCGATTATTCGACTTTAAGAACTGTCCTAAAGGCGGAACTACGGGCGAATGGCGCGTAGCCTATCGCGTAAGTGATAGGTTACCATTGAGTTGCTTGATAGGTGTTCGTACTTTTAGTCGTGATGGCTATATGGTGGATGGTGTGTTGAAACGAGCATATTCCACATATATTGAGTTGGGCTATGACTTCGTGTTGGGTGAGAATTGGCAATTGGATGCACGTTTAGGCATGACGCCAGCAAAGAGTTTGTACACAGGTTTTGAGGGTGATTTTGCAATCGCTATGATTGGTCTAAAGTTGCATAAGTCTTGGATATTCGACTCTTGTACTGTCAAATCTTTCGCAAATGTGATGTTACGCCCTTGGCAACTAACTACTGATAATCTGATTTTACCTATCGAAGATGCTCGCAATCAACGATTGAATTTTGCAGTTGGTTGCAGTGTCGGGATGGGTAATTGAGATATGATGGGAATGTAAAAATAAAATTCCGCTACTCATGGCAAAAATGCAAGGGTAGCGGAATTTCATAAGTGTCCTATAGTGGTTTAGAAGATATCTTCTATTTCAAGAGTAGGAATAGATGATTGTTCTGCGTTGAGTGGTTGTTCTGTATTATTCAACGATTGTTCTGTATTATGTGGGCTGCGATAGTCAGCAGGACGATACAATACTTGGATATTTTCAGCAATAATTTCTGTTTTGCGACGAACTTGACCGTCTTTTTCCCATGTGCGTGTTTGGAGTTTTCCTTCTACATAGAGTTTCATGCCTTTACGAACATATTTCTCTGCCCATTCCGCTAGATTACGCCAAAGCACGATAGGGTGCCACTCGGTACGATCTGGAACTTGTGTGCCATTTTGCATCGTGTAGCCACGCTCCGTAGTAGCAAGATTGAAATTCGCAATGGCTGTACCACGATCTAAATAGCGAACTTCTGGATCGCTACCTACATTGCCTACTAAAATAACTTTGTTTACTGATGACATAGTAATGAATAGTTAATGATGATTAGTTAATATTTGCTCAAAGTTTTTTATTTTATATAAATTCTCTGCAAAATTACAAAAAACTTTTGTACAATCCAAAAAAAAGTAGTAATTTTGCAAACAAATAAAGAAAAATTATGAAACTATCCCATTTTCGATTAGCTATTGTAGCACTTGTGGCGTTTTTAACGCTTAATCCGCTTTCTGCACGAGGCGATGAGATGATCGTTCGTTGCGTGGCGTTCTATAATTTGGAGAACGTATTTGACACTATTCATGACGAAGGCAAGAATGACTATGAGTATTTGCCTGATGGTGGTATGAAGTGGACTAAATTCAAGTATGAGGAGAAAATCAAGAATATGGCATATGCCATTGCTCAATTGGGTACGGACGAGGATCCTCGCGGTGCTGCTGTAGTTGGCGTGTCAGAGGTGGAGAATATTGGGTGTTTGCATGACATCTGTCGTGAACTCAAGGATAAGCATAATCGCAACTATGTGCCAATCCTATTAGAAGGTCCAGACCGTCGAGGAATAGATGTGGGATTATTATACAATCCTGATATGTTTAAGCCTGTTGGGCAACCTAAAGGTTATGAGCTCAAGGCGCATTATGCAGATGGAGGCGTAGTACGTAGTCGTTTGCAATTGTGGGTATCGGGATATATGCTGGATGACAACCGCAAGATAGTAATGGATAAATTGCATTTCAGTGTGAACCACTGGCCAAGTCGATCGGGCGGTGAGGAGAGTAGTCGTGCCACGCGTGATACAGCGGCTATGCTCTGCAAGCAAGTGGCTGATAGCATTTATATGAAAGAACCACGAGCAAAGATTGTCGTAATGGGAGATTTAAATGATGATCCATTCAATAACAGTTGTGCAGTGATTCTTGGCGCTAAGAAAACACGCGAGGAAGTAGAGCTACAAGGGTTCTTCAATACTATGTGGCAAAAACTCGATCGTGGTATTGGTAGTTTGGCATATCAAGGAAGTTGGAACTTGTTCGACCAAATTATCATTTCGGAGCCATTGATGAATGCCAAGGTGGAAGACGGGAAATGGGTATATTGGAAATCACAAATATTCAACAAACCATTCTTGACGGTCCAAGAGGGCAAAGATAAGGGTACTCCATTCCGTACTGTGAAGAGTGGCGTTTGGCAAAATGGTTATGCTGATCACTATCCAACAATGATTTATTTGGTGAAGAAAAAGTGATTTTAATTTATTGTTTAGAGATTTATGGAACAAGGTATTTTAAGAAAGACTACTATTGTACGCATGCGTAATTATGGTCGTATTATTCAAGATATGGTACAACTTGCTGTTAAAGAAGAGAATCAAGAGAAACGCCAGTCTATGATTGTATATATCGCACAATGCATGCGCCAAAAGAATGCTATTTGGAATAGAGAACAAGAGTCTGGTGTTGAGCGATTGAAAGATGATATTTTGACATTATCTCACGGCTTGTTGAATTGCGATTTTCCTGAGTTTGATGAGGTGATGCAACGTTTAGCAACGCGTCCAGCCATGCAGCAAGATCGCCAATCGATACAAAAGAAAAAGAAAAAATAATCTCAGGTTTCAAGGTTGAGTCGGAATGGCTTAACAAAAAAAGAATTGCAACATAGGTTGCAATTCTTTTTTTGTTATGTAACATTTGATTAATCTTCGTCCTTTTGTGTAGCCTCGTACTCCTTGATGAGTTTGTCTTGTACATCACCTGGAACGAGCTCGTAACTCTTGAACTTCATGGTGAAAGTAGCGCGACCACCAGTGAGTGAAGACAATGTGGTAGAGTAAGAAGACATCTCCTTCAAAGGAACCAACGCCTTCAAAGTGGTGAAGTTCTTCTCAGTCTCCATACCAAGCACCATACCGCGGCGACCGTTGATGTCAGACATCACATCACCCATGATCTCGCTTGGTACAAATACCTCTACCTCATAAACTGGCTCCAAGAGTTTTGGATTAGCGTTGCGGAATGCCTCTGCAAAAGCGTTACGACCTGCAAGACGGAAAGAGATTTCGTTAGAATCTACTGGGTGCATCTTACCATCGTAGATAATAACGCGCACGTCACGAGCGTAAGAACCGGTCAAAGGACCTTGCTCGATACGATCCATCAAACCTTTGAGGATTGCAGGAATGAAACGTGCATCAATAGCACCACCGACGATAGAGTTGATTAGTACCAATTTGCCGCCCCACTCGAGTGGAATCTCTTGTGTATCACGTACAGAAATACGATACTCTTGGTTACCAAACTTGTAAACTTCTTTTACTGGTTCGCCCTCTACGTATGGCTCTACAATGAGGTGTACCTCACCGAATTGGCCAGAACCACCAGATTGTTTCTTATGGCGATAATCAGCACGAGCAGACTTGGTGATAGTCTCACGATAAGGAATCTTTGGCTCCTCGTAGGTGATCATCATCTTATCGTTGTTCTCCAAACGCCATTTCAATGTACGGAGGTGGAACTCTCCTTGACCAGAAACGATGACTTGTTTCAACTCCTTAGATTGCTCTACTACCCAAGTAGCATCCTCCTCGTGCATACGAGTGAGAAGCGCAGAGAGTTTCTCAGAGTCAGCTTCGTTCACAGGCTTGATAGCACGGCGGTATTTAGGATCTGGGTAAGAGATAGCAGGATATTGGTTTTCGCAATCTTTTGCATTGAGTGTATTGCCAGTACGTGTATCTTTGAGCTTCACAGTAGCTGCGATATCACCAGCAGAAACCTCCTCAACTGCGGTGCGGATATTACCCGCTACGGAGTAGAGTTGAGAGATACGCTCTTTAGTGCCGCGATCTACATTGAGTACATCATCACCTGGTTTGAGGGTACCTTGCATCACTTTGAAGTAGTTCACCTCGCCAATGTGTGGCTCAACAGAAGTCTTGAAGATAAACGCAGAAGCAGGTGCATTAGGATCTGGAGCTACTTCTTCTGCATTGACAGTAAGAGGTTTAGGAGCGTCTGCTACAGATGGAGTCATCTCGCCCAAGAAGCCCATGAGGCGGCGGATACCCATATCGCGAAGACCGCTGGTGCAGATAACTGGGTACATGCTACCCTCTGCAAATACGGTTTGCAGACCACGCATGAGCTCTTCGTCAGAGAGAGTGCCTTGCTCGAAGTATTTGTCCATGATAGTCTCATCGGACTCAGCAGCCCACTCGAGGAGTTGAGCGCGAATCTCTTCTACAGTAGCTTTCTCGCTCTCTGGGATATCTTTTGCTTCAGGCGCACCACCTTCTGCTTTCCAAACAAGCATTTTGCCTTGGAGAACGTCGATGGCAGCGTTGAAGTCCTTACCTGCGTTGATAGGATATTGGAAGAGGGTACATTTGTTACCAAACACCTCTTTGAGTTCGTTGAAGGTACGCTCGAAGTCAGCGTTCTCGTGGTCGCACTTGTTGATGACGAAAGCGATAGGTTTTTTGGCTTTCTCAGCGCGGCGGAAATTGTTTTGTGTACCTACCTCAACACCACCATTTGCGGTGAGGGTGATGATAGCAGTATCAGAAACGTGGAGGGCTGTGATAGCGCCACCGCAGAAGTCATCAGAACCTGGGCAGTCGATGATATTGAGTTTTTTGTTATTGAACTCGATGTTGCAAACTGTGGAAAAAACGGAGTAACCGTATTCCTTTTCTACTGGGAAATAGTCGCAGAC
>JAFZGC010000017.1 GCA_017555595.1 Paludibacteraceae bacterium
CAGCATTCCGTCGTGATGAGCGAGTAATTCGTTTCCACACCAACCGTCTTGACAAGTACGCATTCGAGTACTCTGAGAAGCGTCGTAACGTTAATCTTAAAAAAGAGGAGGCTTAATTATGGCACAGAATGACGAAATCCGCTATTTGACCCCAAAGACCAACGAGGCCAAGAAGAAAAAGTACTGCCGTTTCCAAAAATCTGGCATTAAGTACATTGACTACAAAGATCCTGAGTTCCTCAAGAAGTTCCTCAACGAGCAAGGTAAGATCCTTCCTCGCCGTATCACAGGTACAAGCTTGAAGTATCAACGCAAGGTGGCTCAAGCCGTGAAGAAAGCACGTCACTTGGCTTTGCTCCCATACGTAACCGATATGATGAAATAATTTGAATCATTAACTATTTAATCAGAAAGGAAACATCATGGAAGTAATTTTGATTCAAGACGTAGCTAACTTGGGCTACAAGAACGATATCGTTAAGGTAAAAGATGGTTACGGTCGTAACTACCTCATCCCTAACCGTTTGGCTGTGATTGCTAACGATAGCAACCGCAAACAATTGGCAGAGAACCTCAAGCAACAAGCACACAAGATCGCTAAATTGCTCGCTGACGCTCAAGCATTGGCTGAGAAATTGGCTAACACTGTAGTTACTGTGTCTGCTAAAGCTAACGAGGATGGAAAGATCTTCGGTACAATCACTACCGCTCAAGTATCTGAGGCTCTTGCAGCTCTCGGTATTGAGGTTGATAAGAAGATTATCACCATCGACGAGGCTGTGAAGACTCTTGGCGAGGCTACTGCTACTGCTAAACTTCACCGCGAGGTTAAGGCTGAAATTAAGTTGAACGTTGTTGCTGAATAAGCTGCTAAAGAAAGGAAAACGAATTATGAAAAAAGGAATTCATCCAGAGAACTACCGTATTGTAGTTTTCAAAGATATGTCCGATGGAACACAGTTCTTCAGTCGCTCTACAGCAAACACGAAGGACACCATCGAGATCGACGGCACTACCTATCCACTCATCAAGTTGGAGATTTCTAACACCAGTCACCCATTCTATACTGGTAAATCTAAACTTGTGGATACCGCAGGTCGTGTTGATAAGTTTATGTCTCGCTACGGCAACCGCCGCAAGTAATCATACAACTGCGAAAGGCGAGCTTCGGCTCGCCTTTTTTATATCAAACCCTTACACCTTACACTCTACACCTTACACTAAACACATGAAACAGACCCTTTGGCAAGAATTTGCCCGTAATATCTTGATTTCCCTTGGCATATTCTCTGCTCTATTCCTTATATTATATATAGTAGAATGGGCTATTCCATCGCTCAGCGGTGTGCTTTTGCAATGGTATGATCCTGCTTTTGTGGTGGGTATTCCTGCCAGTGTAATAGGGGTGGCATATGTATTGACCATCCGCAATCCTAAGAACTATACGGGTTTTGCAGGCGGTATGGTGATGGCGTTGTTGCTAGCTACTCAATTCTTTTTGCTAGGAAGTTATGATCTGGTGATTCTGCAGCTAGCAGTATTCTTTCCATTTTTGCTGATATCATTCCTTCGTTGGCGCCGTCAGACGCTCAGTCTTTCAGCTGCAGAGCACCCTTTCTACCCAGAGTGGTTGCCTTTAGGTCCGCGGCTTATCTCTCTGTTGTTGCTAGGAGCCATTATCATGGCGGACTATGCACTAGCCACACTCGTCATTCAGCACAATGCTTGGACTGATAACATCATCTTGAAACTGATAGGAGGACTGATGATAGCATCTTCCACGCTCGCCAACTTCATTCTTATCTACCAGAAGATCGATGCATGGATTTGGTGGGTAGTTTATGCGTTGGCAGGTATGATTTTTTATGTTTTGATAGGCAATGCTTTTTCTTTCGTGCTCTTTACTGTCTTCCTCTTTGTGAATGGCGGAGCAGGTATCGCATGGATTAAGGCATCCAAAGGGCAGAAATAGAAATTTATAGAAGTAAACACGAATATGAAACAATACTTAGAAGAAAGTTTCCAAATTTCGGCAGAAGATGCGAAGTTTATGGAGATGGCTATTCGCCTGTCTGAGGACAATATTGACACAGGTGGCGGTCCATTTGGAGCCGTTATCGTGCGCGATGGCGAAGTGATTGCTACGGGCGCGAACCGTGTCGTTCCTAACAATGACCCAACCGCTCACGCTGAGGTGATGGCAATTCGTAGTGCGTGTGAGAAGTTAGGCACTTTTCAGTTGACGGGTTGTACGGTGTATAGTTCGTGCGAGCCATGCCCAATGTGCTTAAGTGCACTGTATTGGGCAGGAGTGAAGCGTATCTGCTATGGTAATACCAAAGATGATGCCAAAGCCATCAACTTTGATGATTCGTTTATCTATGATCAGTTGGAGTTAAACTATGCTGATCGTTCTATCCAATGCGACCATTTCATGCGCGCGGAAGCCATAAGGGCATTTAAGAAATGGGCGGAGAAAGAGGATAAGGTAGAATATTAAAATTCTTAGATAGGAAAGGTGACAAGTATTACGATTTGTCACTTTTATTTTGTATATATGCGAAATAATTCGTACCTTTGCAGCGAATTTGGCAAAATGGGCAGCAATGCCCGGTGGTACAAATAAAAATCGAATGAAACGCAAACAAGATACATCTTTTAGAGTGGAGGCGGCAGCAGAACTGATGCCTTTTCTGCTCTCTAAACTGGGCGGTATGACCCGCACCAGCGTCAAACAACTGCTCAGTCAGCGTCGTGTGACTGTCAATGCAGGTATTCAAACTCGTCACGACACTCCGCTCAAAGCGGGCGATGTAGTGCAAGTGCTACAAGGTAGGGGCAATATTGAGCTCCGTCACCCCAAACTGCGTATCATCTACGAAGATGATGCGCTCATCATCGTGGAGAAGAAGAACGGACTGCTCACTGTGCCATACAACCCCAAGAGTAGCGAGATGACGGCGTACTCCATCCTTAAGGAGTATGTGCGCAAGCAATCTAATCGCAATACAGTGCATGTGGTACATCGCCTCGATCGCGAGACCAGTGGTGTACTAGTTTTTGCTAAGTCCCCTGAACTCCAAGAGTATATGCGCACGTATTGGCGCCAGCTGGTTACCAAACGCACGTATGTAGCCCTCGTGGAAGGACAGTTTGAGCAGAAAGAAGGCACTATCACCACTTGGCTAACCGAAGACCCACACACAGGCATGGTCTATTCGTCGCCTAAAGATGATGGCGGACAAAAAGCCGTGACGCACTACAAGGTCCTCAAGTCCACCCTTATGGGCGAAGAGAATCAGGAATTGGCAGTGAGTTTGGTGGAACTGAACCTCGAGACGGGTCGCACCAATCAGATTCGTGTACATATGCAGAGCATCGGTCATCCCGTGATTGGCGACCGCAAGTATGGACACGGCAACGAGTATTCGCCCGTTGACCGCCTCTGCCTGCATGCCAAGGTGCTGGAGTTTATACACCCCATGACCGAGAAGAAAGTGCGCTTTGAGGCTGCGGCACCAAAGGAATTTACGGTGCATTTTTAAAACGGAAATTAGGAGCTCCTTGCCCTTGCGGGCAGAAATCTTATAAATCTATTTTGCTCATAAGCTCGCTATAGTTCTCCGAAATAGATTACCACCGCTCCCGATGGTCGCTGAATCTTATGAATATAGCGGAAGAATGGAGGAAGACAACTTAGACAACTTGGGAGACAATTAAAAACAATTACTAAACAGGATATGAAATTATCTTTTAAGGGGGTATTTCAACCCAAACTTTTTGAGACACTGAAGGGTTACACTAAGCAACGCTTGGTGCAAGATGTACTGGCAGGTTGGATCGTCGGCGTGGTGGCTATTCCACTGGCCATTGCATTTGGTATAGCATCAGGCGTGGGACCTGCTGAAGGTCTCATCACAGCTATCATAGCGGGCTTTATCATCTCCGCCTTAGGCGGTAGCAAGGTGCAGATTGGCGGTCCTACGGGCGCGTTCATTGTGATTATCTATGGTGTGATTCAGCAGCACGGACTCGCGGGCTTGCTCATCGCCACAATCATGGCGGGTATCATGCTCATTCTCATGGGCGTGTTCAAGCTGGGCAGTATCATCAAGTTTGTCCCTTATCCTGTGATCGTGGGCTTCACGGCAGGTATTGCGCTGACTATCTTCTCTACCCAGATGAACGACCTCTTTGGTATGAATATACAAGGCGTGCCTGCGGATTTTATCCACAAATGGGTATGCTATGCCGAGCATTGGAAGGATATTAACTGGTGGGCATTCGGCATAGGTATCACCTCGTTGGCGATACTAATTGGCATGCCTCGTATTAGCAAGAAAATCCCTGGTTCACTGGTGGTTATCATCGTGATGACCCTCGTCACATGGCTGCTCCGCCGTTACGCAGGCGTGGAGAGTATAAAGACCATCGGCGACCTCTATACTATCCCTAACGGTATTCCTGCGCCACACTTGCCTTCCTTCGAGTTGGCAGAGGGACAGACCTTCTGGAGCTTGGTGCAAACTCTTTTCCCTGCGGCTTTCACCATCGCGATGCTGGGCGCTATCGAGTCCCTCTTGTCGGCTATGGTGGCAGACGGTGTGATTGGCGATCGACACAACTCCAATACCGAACTTATCGCCCAAGGTGTGGCGAATGTGGTGGTGCCATTCTTTGGTGGTATCCCTGCTACGGGTGCCATCGCGCGTACCATGACCAATATCAACAACGGCGGCAAAACGCCTGTGGCAGGTATTGTTCATGCTATTGTACTGATGGCGGTACTGCTGTTCTTTGGTCCGCTGGTCGGATTGATACCTATGGCGTGTCTGGCGGGTATATTGATTATGGTGAGTTACAACATGTCGGAGTGGCGCTCCATCGTATGGCTTGCCAAGAACCCCAAATCGGACTTCTTGGTGATGCTGGTTACTTTCATTCTGACCGTACTCTTCGACCTTACTATCGCTATTGAGGTGGGATTGCTGTTGGCGGTTATTCTCTTTATCAAGCGCACCAACGAGTCCACTACGGTGCAGTCGTTCACCAACGAACTCGACCCAACGCACAACAACGACCTTCGTTTGCATGGTCAAGACTTGGAGACGCTGAAGATTCCGCCCTTTACAGAGGTGTATGAGATTGATGGTCCATACTTCTTTGGTATAGCCAATAAGTTTGACGACATCAGCCGCCGCACCAATAGTGGCGAGCAAAAAGTGCGTATTATCCGTATGCGCAAGGTGTCGTTTATTGACTCGACGGGTATCCACAATCTGGAGCAACTGCATGTACGATTGCAGCGCGATGGCGTACAGTTGGTGCTCTCGGGCGTCAATGAGAAAGTCTTCAACGCTTTGGATAAAGCTGGATTTGTAAGCAAAATCGGTCGCGAGAACGTGCGTAACCATATCAATGGTGCGCTCTCGAGAGCCGCTGAGATAGTAGGCAGTTGACAATTGACAGTTGATAGTTGACAGTTTAAAGGCAAGGATTATATGAAACGCATTCTTCTTTCTGCATGGCTGCTGTGTATTGCCATGCTATCAATGGCTCAGGCCAAGTATGTATTTTATTTCATTGGCGATGGCATGGGGCCCAACCAAGTGCTGACCGCCGAGATGTATCAAGCGGCTCTGCAGGGCCAGCATGGTCGTGTGCCACTGTTGATGACGCAGTTCCCTTATTCGGGTCAGGCAGCCACTTTCTCTGCTTCGGATGGTATCACAGACTCGGCAGCAGCAGGTACATGTCTGGCTTCAGGCAAGAAGACCAACAACGGTATGATTGGTCAGACGCCCGACGGCACACCTGCTTATAGCGTTGCCTCCGACCTCAAGAAAGAAGGTTGGGGCATAGGTATCATGTCCACCGTGCCTGTGGATCACGCTACGCCTGCTTCGCACTACGCGCATGCCGAAAAACGCAGCAACTACTACCTCATTGGTACGCACCTCGCAGAGTCAAACTTCGATTTCTTTGGCGGTGGCGGCTTCCAACGCCCTGTGAATAAGGACGATGCTTCAGCACCTAACCTGTATGACTTGTGCAAGAAGAATGGCTACACACTCGTGGGCAGTTATGCCGATGCGCAAAAGAATCTGAAGAAAAAGAAGATGCTGCTTGTGCCACAAGTGAATTTGGATAACCCCAATAAGGGTGCAGAGGCATTGCCATACGCTATTGACCAAAAGGAGGGCGACCTCTGCTTAGCGCAGATTGTGGATATTGCCATCCAGCAGCTCTCAAAGCACGACCGCTTCTTTATGATGGCGGAGGGTGGTAAGATTGACTATGCAGGTCATGGCAACGACGGGGCTACGAATATCCAAGAGGTCTTGGATTTTGACCGTGCTATTCAGGTGGCATACCGCTTCTACGAGCAACACCCCGATGAGACGCTCATCGTGGTGACAGCCGACCATGAGACAGGTGGTATGGCATTGGGCAACGGTCATTCGTTGCATTTGGAGCGCTTGGCGCACCAGAAGTGTTCGTCTGATACCCTTTCTGCTCGCCTCTCGGCGCTATGCCAGCAGTATGCCGACCAACTTACTTGGGAGCAAGTGAAGGTGTTCTTGGCGGAGAATATGGGTTTGTTCGATGAGTTGGCGGTTAGTGCCGAAGAAGAGGCTACGTTGCATGAGGCTTTTAACAATATGATGCGCCAGCAAGAGTCGCTCAAGACGCTTTATGCCGATATCAATGCTTTGGCGGCAAAGGCAAAGGAGTTGGTCAATCATAAGGCTGGTTTGGGTTGGACAACGCACAGCCATACAGCAACGGCAGTGCCTATCTTTGCTATTGGCGCAGGCGCAGAGCGCTTTACTGGTTGGCATGATAATAGCGAGATAGCTCCGCTGATCTATCAGGCTACTCGGTAATTTCCTTGTCTCAAGTTGCAAATAGTTACTAAACTATAGGGAAACTAAGGGATGATAATGGAATGGTACGGAATGATAACGGTAGAGACAGGAGAAAAGATATATCTAACCGTAAAAACTGTATTTTAAACTAATTTTGATACGGTTACCCTAAAAAAGTGTGCGTTTTCTTGCATATTTGCTTTTTTTGTTGTACCTTTGTCCAAATTTTCACTCAAAAACCATCTAATATATGAAAGTGCTACAAGAAATGACCGCTGTACGATTACTTCAGTTGAAAGCAATCAAATTTCAACCGAAGAGCCCATTTGTTTGGGCAAACGGTTGGACATCCCCCATGTATTGCGATGATAGAAAAGTATTATCCTATCCCAAAATGCGTGATTTTATTCGCTTGGAGTTAGCACGTGTGATAGCAGAGATGTATCCCGAAACAGATATAATAGCAGGTGTAGCGACTAATGCTATTGCACATGGTGTATTGGTAGCAGAACAATTGAGTTTGCCCTTTGTATATGTACACCCACAACCAAAAGATCATGGTCTGGAGAACCAAATAGAAGGCGACCTTAGACCACGTCAGCGTGTGGTGATTGTGGAAAATCAAGTTAATACGGGAGAAAATATCCTCAAAGTGATAGAAGCCATACGCAATAATGGCTGCCAAGTATTGGGCATAGTAACCATTTTTGACTACTGCTTTGCAAGTACCAAAAAGAAATTGGAAAAAGCAGATGTTCCAATCACAGCACTTACCAATATTGATTCAACATTGCGTCATGCTGCAGCTATGGGAATCATTGATAGTGAACAACAAGAAACAATACAACAATGGCAACGCAACCCTGCTAAATGGGAGAAATAAACTATGGCAGCAACTAAATACGAAAGCAAAATAGGGCAAATACCCCACAACGATCAAGTGGTGTATTCAGTATTAAGCAACTTGGAAAATTTGCAACGATTTGCAGATGTAATACCTAAAGATAAAGTAAAAGAGTTGGAAATAACCAGTGATGCTATTCGAATCAAAATAGATGGGTTAGCACAAAAGTTTACTATTCGAATCGTAGAAAAAGAAGAATACAAAACCATTAAGTTTGGTGTGGATAACTTGCCTATGGACATGAATATGTGGATTCAACTCAAGCAAGTAGCCGAACAAGATACACGCATCAAGCTCACCATTAAAGCTGATATACCTATGATGTTTCGTATGATGTTCGAAAAGAAACTACAACAAGGTTTGGATCAAGGAGTAGATATGCTTTGTCAAGTACCGTACAGTCAATGGGTTTAACGTTTAAAGGCAAGAATATATGGGACACAAACGCAAAAGAAGAATTCGTATACACCGCGAAGGATATGGCATCATTTTTACGTTAGCGATGCTGATTTTTACAATTAACGTGTTGACATTTCTCTATGTACCTCATTGGCTCTTTGCAATAGGATTGATATTGAGTGCATCGTTGCTGATCTTTGTTACATACTTTTTCCGTAATCCCACTCGCGTGTTAGAGGTAGGCGATGCCAACTTCTTAATCGCTCCTGCCGACGGACGTATAGTAGTGGTAGAGCCAACGATGGAAAATGAGTATTTTCATGAGAAACGTTTACAAGTTAGTATCTTCATGTCGCCCTTTAACGTACACGCTAATTGGTATCCTATAGAAGGCGAAGTGATACATTCATCACACCAAAAAGGACGTCATCAAGGTGCATGGTTGCCCAAATCAAGTACCGAAAACGAACGTTCGTTGGTGGTGGTGGAAACCCCATCGAAAGTACAAATAGCTATCCGACAAATAGCAGGTGCTATGGCACGACGAATCGTTACATATGCCAAAGCAGGCCATCGCGCTCAACGTAACGAACACCTCGGATTTATCAAGTTTGGCTCACGCGTGGATATGTATTTGCCATTGGATACCGAGATATTTGTGAAAGTGGGCGAACCTGTACGCGGTAATGAAACGGTGATAGGAAGATTGAGTTGATGAGGTAAGAGTTGATAGTTGATAGTTTAATATTTAAAGGCATGGATTATGGATAAATTTGAAAAATTATTTGCAGAATATCCCTGTGTACTCACAGACGAGTTGGTAAAGAAGAATGCAGCCGATATACTGGCAAAACATACAGCGGAAAACAACAACCGTGAGGTGTGGATGCAATGTCTCAATCAGATTGATTTGACCACCCTCAATGGTGAAGATACAACGATGAAAGTAGCTACCATGGCAGAAAAAGTGAATGATTTTGATGGTCATTTTCCTGGTGTGCCAAACGTAGCAGCGATGTGCGTTTACCCAGCCTTGGTGGAGACGGCAAGAGAGGTTCTGACCGAGCCAATAGGTATAGCAGCTGTGGCAGGTGGTTTTCCAGCTTCGCAGACGTTTATTGAGGTTAAAGTAGCTGAAGCCGCCTTAGCTGTAGAAGCAGGTGCAACGGAGATCGATATAGTGATTTCTATTGGCAAATTCCTTGAGGGCAACTACCAAGAGGTATATGATGAGATTTCCGAGATCAAAGCCGCTATTCGTGATGCACATCTGAAAGTGATTCTTGAGACGGGTGCGCTGAAAACCGCGGAGAATATCTACAAAGCAAGTATCTTGGCTATGGCTGCGGGTGCAGATTTTATCAAGACATCGACAGGCAAGATAGCTGTGAACGCTACACCTGAAGCGACATATGTTATGTGTCACGCAATCAAGGACTGGCACACTAAGACGGGTCAAAAAGTATGCTACAAACCTGCTGGCGGCGTGAGTACAACCGATGAGGCTGTGCAACATTATACCTTGGTAAAGGAGATCTTGGGCGAGCAATGGCTCAATAACCAATCCTTCCGTTTCGGTGCCAGCCGTTTGGCAAATAACTTGCTGAGCAGCATCATGGGCGAGGATGTGAAGTACTTTTAGGCCATAGGTTATAGGCTATAGGTTGGAGGTTAAAGGCAGGGATTATGGCAAAGATTATTTCTAAACGATTCTTTTCTGAGAATGTGGCGGAGCTGGTGATAGAGGCTCCGCTCATTGCTCGTAGTCGTCGTGCGGGTCACTTTGTGATGGTGCGCGTGGATGAACATAGTGAGCGTATGCCACTGACAATTGCAGATGCGGATGTAAGCAATGGCACTATCACTCTGGTGGTGCAACGCATAGGTGTCAGTAGTACGAAGCTGGTGGCACTCGAACCTGGAGACGAAATAGCAAACTTGGTAGGTCCGCTTGGTAAAGCGACTAGTATTAAGCATTTTGGTACTGTGGTTTGTGCCTGCGGTGGCGTGGGTGCAGCACCGATGTTGCCTATCGCACGTGCCCTAAAAGAGGCAGGTAACCGCGTCATCACCGTATTGGCTGCACGTACAGCGGAACTCGTTATTCTTCGCGAGCAGTTGGCTGCAGTATCAGATGAACTAATCATCATGACCGATGATGGCTCACTGGGAAGGAAAGGATTAGTGACGATGGGTGTGGAGCAAGTTATTCAACGTGAGAAAGTAGATAAATGCATCACTATAGGTCCTGCTATCATGATGAAGTTTGTGGCATTGACCACCAAGAAATACGATATACCTACTGAAGCTAGTCTGAACACCATCATGGTGGACGGCACAGGTATGTGTGGCGCATGCCGCGTGACGGTAGGTGGCAAGACAAAATTTGTTTGCGTGGACGGTCCTGAGTTTGATGCCCATGCTGTGGATTTTGATGAGATGCTTTCGCGTTTACGACAGTACACTGTGGAGGAAAAGGGTGCTTATGAAGCTTATCAACATCATGGCGAGGTTGATTTAGTGCCATCATCAGAGAAAGAAGAAGAGAGGAATAATAGGGCAGAAGCAACAGTTGTAGTGCCATTTGCTGGAAAAGCAAAAGACAGAGTTGCTATTCCACGTGTGAAGATGCCAGAACTGTCACCTGCTGAGCGTGTGCAGTCTTTATATAAAGAAGTAAATCAAGGCTTGACTTTTGAACAAGCTATCACGGAGGCACATCGTTGCTTGGATTGCAAAAATCCTACTTGCGTTAAGGGTTGTCCAGTGAATATCAATATTCCTGGTTTTATCAAGCAATTAGAGGTGGGTAATATCTTAGGTGCAGCAGAAGTGATTCAACATAGTAGTACATTGCCAGCTATATGTGGACGCGTTTGCCCTCAAGAAAAACAATGCGAGGCTCAGTGTATCCATGTAAAAATGGGTAAGGAACCAGTGGCGATTGGCTATTTGGAGCGATTTGTGGCAGATAATGCGACCAAGGTGCTTGTTCCAGAAGTTCAAAGTTCTAACGTTCCAGAGGGTTCAAAGATAGCAGTAGTGGGTAGTGGTCCTGCAGGATTGGCTTTTGCAGGCGATATGGTTAAGTTGGGTTATCAGGTGACGGTGTTTGAAGCCTTGCATGAGGTTGGCGGCGTATTGCGCTACGGAATACCAGAATTTCGTTTGCCCAATGCGGTAGTGGATAGCGAGATAGAGGGATTGCGCCAACTGGGTGTGAAATTCCAATGCGATACAATTATCGGTAAGACTTTGACCGTAGATGACTTGCAAGCGCAAGGATTCAAGGGGATCTTTGTTGGTAGCGGTGCGGGATTACCACGCTTTATGAATATTCCAGGCGAGAATCTCAATGGTGTGATGTCATGCAACGAGTACCTCACGCGAGTGAATCTTATGGGTGCTGCCACAAGGGAAAATGATACACCATTGCTTCTTGCAAAGACGGTAATGGTTGTTGGTGGTGGAAATACGGCTATGGATGCTGTACGTACTGCCAAACGATTGGGTGCAGAACGAGCAATCATCGTTTATCGTCGTAGCGAAGAGGAGATGCCAGCCCGTGTGGAGGAAGTGCGCCATGCAAAAGAAGAGGGCGTAGAGTTTATGACCCTGCATAATCCAATAGAGTACCACGCTAACGAACAAGGACGTGTAGCTGAGGCTGTATTGCAAGTAATGACCTTGGGCGAGCCTGATGAGTCTGGACGCCGCAGTCCTATAGCTATAGAGGGGGAAACTGTGACACTACCTGTAGATCTTGTCATCGTGAGCGTGGGTGTGAGTCCTAATCCACTGATTCCATCAACCGTAGAAGGATTGGAAATATCCAAGAAAGGCACGATTGTGGTCAATGAACAAATGCAATCATCGCTGCCAATCCTGTTTGCAGGAGGCGATATTGTACGTGGTGGGGCTACCGTTATCCTAGCTATGTCGGACGGCAGAAAAGCAGCGCAAGCGATGCATGTGTATTTAGGTAAGGAGTGAGAGGGCGTAGAGTTGTTTAGAGTGGTGTAGAGTAGAGAGATATTCTTGTTCGCTCTGACCAGGAGTAGGGTGGAACTCCGCTTTAGATAGCAAACCTAATACTGCCAAATCCATAATCGTGCTGTAGCCACTACGCACGATTATTTTTTTTGCCTGTACCATTAAGGGCAATAGTTCTTCGTCGCTCATATGTGGCACAAGTGTCACCGAACCTATTTGTGTGGTAGTTGCAGGACCTCCTATTTTGCCACGCACGATTAAGACTGGCTGCTGGCTCTGTTGAAAGCGAGTAATGAGTTCTTGCTCAAAGAGCGTGCGTTGGGGCTCTAAGCCCGAGAGGATGGCGATGATGGGAAATTTGGAATCTGGCTTCCGGAAACCAGCCTCCAGACTCCGAAAACGTGATAGCGGACCTATATACTTGGCGTGTCGGTCAAATTGTCCACTATGGGATAAGGCGCCAGCGAGATTGTTGGTTGGGTCTGCATAGTCAGGCACCCACACTTCATCGTACCTTTTATATATACACGCGTGCAATATGCGCGCAAGTGGCTGGAAGATTTTTAAACGTTTAGGAAGTTGCACATAGAGCTGATGGGTCATATACACGCAGCGCGTTTGGTGCGAGAATAGTCCAAAGCGGTTATCGGAAATAACCAAATCAAAGTGCTCTATTGCCAACTGTTGGCGAAGATAGTAGTAATCGGCTATAGCAAAACGAATAAGCGCAGGTATGGCACGCAGGTAGAATCCGCGTTGCTTGGCGTTGTCGGTATAGCGCAGTTCCAGCGAAGGCAAATCTATTACACGCAAATCTGGAAACGTTTGGCGTAGCAGCAAAATACTCTCCCCATCGCCACCCAGCACCACATCGTCGCCTGCAGTAAGATACTGGCGGATAAGAGGAATGCAACGAGTGGCATGACCTAATCCCCAATTGAGCGGTGCAATCAGTATTTTCATGCGCAAACAATGACATCAATGCCTTTTGCTCGCATAGGTGCAGCAATGGCATCCATCTCTGAGGCGGGCACTTTGGATAATGTTTCGAGAGGTGTAGCACGATCGATGACGTAAATCATAACTTGCTTGGGGTGTAAGCGGTCAACCATCGTGTACCATGCAGATAATTCTTCAGGCGTAGTATTGTCTATTAATTGCCCACTATATTCGCCACGTAGAAAACAAGTTTGCAGGGTGAAATCGCCATCGAAAAGCGATAACCATTGTGCAATTTGCTCTACTGTGAGATGGGGATTGACGGGTTTGTCTATCAGCTGCATGGTTGAGTTAATAGCGGAATCTAGTTTTAGTATGCGATTATCACAAAGTCGCAGGGCTTCTATTACGTCTTGGCGTCCCAATTGGGTGGAATTGCTGAGTACTGAGATCTTGGCATGAGGACAATACCGATCACGTAAGTCGCAGGTGTCCTGTATGATACCCAAAAACTCGGGGTGTAAGGTCGGTTCACCATTACCACTGAAGGTGATGACATCCAAGCTATTAGGTGATAAGGCGATAAGGCGAGAGGCAAGTGCTTCGCGCACTTGTTCGCGGGTAGGGAGAACAGGATGTGAGATAGGTTGATTCCATCCGCATTCGCAATATACGCAATCAAAAGTGCATAGTTTAGCTTTGGTTGGCATCAGATTCATACCCAACGAAACGCCCAAACGGCGCGAATGGATAGGACCATATACAATAGAATCGAAGAGCATGTCTATTAGGCGTTGAAAGTTTATAGTTTAAAGTTGAAAGGCTGGGATTAGCGAACAATAACACGATTACCGAGTGCTCGACAGAGTTGTTTACGAATCTCCATGAGTTGGGGTTGTTGCTCCAAAATAACCATCACTAATTGCCAATCATTACGATCTTGGGCTTCTTTGAGCATGCGTTGCATGCTGTCAATACGCTCATCCACTACCGTATATTTGAGTTCCAACAACAATCGTTGCACTAATTCAGGCAAAATGGATACTTCATCTTGTTGCACTTCTTGCACCACATTTTCCGAAATGCTGCGTTTGCTGTACATACGGCTGATTTGATATTTATCAGCAATCATATCTACAGCCAGCTGGCTAATAGCCGCATTGGGATGATGTTGGAAAAATGTGGATGCCATAAAATTAGGAGATTGATAATTGAGACAATACTCATGAATTACCTGCTGATATAGTGGATTCGGAATATCAATGCTATCGTTTTTGATTTCAGTAATGATATACTCTCCTACTGTTATCAATTGGTCATCCGTTTGGTATAATACCCTCTCTCCATAGCGAATCAAAACTTGTAGGAGATTAAGGATATTACGCTCTTTATGATTTATCTGTTGGTTTTCTTGTGAATCATGAACCATAGCGGAATACTCCACCTCTTTGTTTTCAGTTTTCGAATCTTCGGTTGACTGGGGTGAAGTTTGTCGCTGTTCGGTTTCTTTGCGTTTTTTGCGTTCTTCTGCTTCTTTTTTGCGTATCTCAATCACCTTTCGGGTGAGTACATTTTCAGGAATGGAGAGTATAGAAGCTGTATCTTTAATATATACTTGTCGTTTGATGATATCAGGGATAATGGCTATCGAACGTACGACTTGCAGAATCATCTCCGAACGTTTATTTGGATCACTTTGTGCCTCTTCCATGAGTAGTTGGGTCTTGAAGCGAATAAAATCGTGTTGGTTATTATCCAAGAACTCTTTGAGGTCAGAGGCGTTGTGGCTTTTAGCAAAGCTATCTGGATCTTCGCCTTCGGGTAGCAGTATGACACGTACATTGATACCCTCCTCCAGCATCATGTCTATACCGCGCAAAGCAGCTTTAATTCCTGCTTTGTCGCCATCGTAGAGCAGAATAATGTTCTCCGTAAAACGGTGGATGAGGCGTATTTGGTTGATGGTAAGGGCAGTACCGCCTGATGCTACTACGTTATCTATTCCTGATTGCACCAGTTGTATCACGTCCATTTGTCCTTCAACCAAATAGCAACTATTACTCTTAGATATGGCTTGCTTGGCTTGGTAAAGACCAAAGAGTTCGTTGTGCTTTTCGTAGATAAGTGAAGTAGGTGAATTAACATATTTGCCCACCTTATCGTTCTTGACCATCAGGCGCCCAGAAAAACCCACCACCTTGCCACTGATGGATAGGAATGGGAACATCACGCGTCCTCGGAAGCGGTCGTAGAGTTTTCCATTCTCGCTTTTACCACAGATACCCGTGCCAATATACGGTGGATTTTGTGAATCATTAAGGAGGTATTTTTCAATAAAACCTTTCTTCTGCGCTACAGGCCAGAGTGCTGTTTTCTCTGGGGAATAGCCTATCTGAAATTTGCGGATAATATCTTCACGCAAGCCGCGTTGGCGCAGGTAGCTCATGGCTATAGCACTACCTTCGGGTGTGTCCCAAAGTTGCTCGTGAAACCATTTGTTGGCAAACTCATTGACCACGAACATAGACTCGCGGTCGTCTTGTTTTTGTTTTTCTTCGGCGGTGAGTTCGCGTTCCTCTATCTCAATATGGTATTTCTTGGCAAGTTGTCGAATGGCTTCTATGTAGGAGCATTGCTCAATCTCCATGATAAAACCTACAGAATGTCCAGCTTTGCCACAACCGAAACATTTGAAGATGCCTTTGCTAGGTGACACTGTGAAAGAGCCTGTCTTTTCATCATGGAAAGGACAAAGACCAATCAGATTAGCACCGCGTTTTTTAAGCGACACATAGTCTCCTACCACATCTTCGATACGAGCTGCGGAGAATATTCTATCAATGGTTTCTCGTGGAATCATTTGTTAGTTTATAGTTGAAAGGTTAAAGTTTAAAGGCAGGAGTTATTTCGACCAGATGTACATACCCAACTTGATTTGCCATTGGTCGAAGCGACCACGAGTATAGATGTCGTGGGTGGTGAACATTGATTCTTTATATGGATTGATGACACCAAAGTCGTATCCTCCACGCAAGAAATATTGTTCATACTGCAGACCAGCTCCTATCCCCCAAGTGATGTTAATACGCTTGAGGGCAGATACATCCGACATCGTATAACGGTCAGCTGAAGTAGATGTAATAGCATCATTAGGCTGGTTTTGTATATGAGTATCCTGCAAGAATGATAAACCACATTGCAATGTTGGACCTGTGTATAGTATTACCCACGTGTTTTGTGCAATCTCAAACTTGTATTGCCAATCAACAGGAATCTCTATTTGATGATAAAAATTATATGTCTCTTTGCGAGGATAGGGATGTTGACCTATTTGTTCCCAATTCGTTTTGTTCGCGCCAAAAGTATAATTAATGGCCATACTATAACCAAATCCTGCAACCAATGTTGCATCATACACAACTCCGGCCTTAAAACCATTATAAATAGTAGGATTTAGGACTTTTTCTTGATTTACTATGGGTTGATTCAATCGTGTGATGGGTTGCGTGAACCCTATCTGTACTCCTAAATATTGACTTTGTGCATGCAAGAGCAAGATATTGCAAAATAGTAAAGTAGCACAAAAAATAATTTTTTTCATTGCTTTATCAGTTATTTGTATTTAATTATCACGTTTTCTATCTCGACCTTCTAATTCGTCATCTTCTTCATCAGCCGTTGCGGATGTAATTGTTTTTTCTGGTCGTACCGTTCGTTGTGGATGCAAGAATATCTCTCCAGGTTTGCGTGGTCTTTCATCTTCCGCCCAAAAGAATCCACTTAGCGTCCGTTCTTCCTGTAACACTTGATCAAGCGGAATCATAACACCATTTGTTGCTGTTGTAAAAACTACATGATCTATTGTTTGCTCTGTAATATAAAGTTTGACAAAGCTACTCTGTGTACGATTGAGTCCTACATATGAACCGTCATCTTCACGTGGGTAAAAAATTGTTTCTGCATTCCCCTGTACATCGACTAGATACACTTCACCATTGCGTACATAAGCAAACATCTCTTTGCCTACCATCTGATTAAATTCTTCTAATCCATCACGCTTGACAGCCAAGGTGTTTTCAATGCCATGTATATAATCAATGGTGTTATTCTTGATGTAAACATCTATCTGGTCTGCGGAAATCTGATTCTCTCCATTCCAACAGATTGGTAATCCCAAGAGTGTAAGTAGCGAATCTCGACCATGATAACTTGCGGAATCACAGACGGCTTGCAAATCATCACGGAAAACACGCACATGATAAAAAGCACGTAACAATTGATAGGTTGTGTCTTTCCACAATGTATCAGGCGGAATGGCTGTCAATACTGAATCAACCCAAATACTATCGTTGGGACGCAACGAATAGATTTTGTAAGGCACTTCTTCTGTCCATAGCGTATCAGCATGCATATAGGTGAATGTTGTGGAATCAGACCAGTCCAAAAGCATCGCACTGTCCGTGACATATCCTTTATTTAGATCCTCCCAAATCTCACTATATTGACCATATAATGTCATTTGATTGGTGGAGTCAATAGACTCAATATTACCAATCGCTTGACCATATCCATGATGCTTATCGTAGTAGATTGTATCACCTACTAAGGTCATGCCATCCGTATGGATAATGCGCGAACGGTTGAGCAACATGGAGCGTTCGGTTTGGGTGTTATACCAACCATTGGTAGATAAAATTGTGGTTTCTTTTTCGTACAGAATTTTAGTTGGTCCTACCAAGTCCGACTGATAACTCTCTGTGTTATAGCCTAATGTATCGGCCGTTAAAACAAAGTTTGGATTTACCAATTTTACGTCACCACGAAATATTGCTTGATGATTATCGGGCGTGTATTGCCCCCATGTGGAGGTGAGCGTATTTAAATCATCTTGAATCATACCACCAGAAAAGTAGTATGCGATATTTTTTGCTCGATTGTAGTTTAGGCTGTCAGTTGTCAAAATAGTTTCTTGATGAATGAGTCGTACATGTTGACGCATGCGCGCCATCTTGGTATTACCATTGTAGTACAATACGTCACTAAAGCCTTCTAAACTATCTCCTTGTACCATGTGTACATGACCAAACGCGTGGAGCGAATTTTCTTTTTCGAAGAAATATGCTGAATCGCAGAACATTAATACTGAATCATGACGAAAACACACATCTCCATTCAATATTTGAGCATCAGGCAAACGCTTCTCATCAAATGACAGCGTTTGCGAGTGCTCAAGATACACCAATGATGTTTTGGTGGTGTCTTGCGCTATACAACCAATAGCTAATAGCCAACAGCCAATAAACAATATGATACGTTTCCCTTTAAACATGAGCTTAATACTTCGGCTTGGTTCCGCAGCCTACTTTATCCAATTGGGATATTGAAAGTCGCATCCTCGCCAATTAGGGTCAATATACACATAAATCTCCTTTTGTTTATTTCGAATCCATTGCTCAATCGTTTCTGCATTTAATTTTTGCATCAGCATATTACGAATGATTTGAAAATCATCAGTTAGATTAGCTTTGTGCGATTCACGCTTGGTCTTAAGTCGGACGATAGCGCAAACCTCTTTGTTTTTTGCTCGATCAATCATTGTAAAAGGCTTACTTATATCTCCCTCTTTCATGGTATAAATCTGTCGAGCTATTTCTGGAGGAAGTTCCTGATACTCAAACTTGCTAGCTCCTGTTGCAGAATTTGTCATCACGCCACCACTCATCATGGTTGATTTATCCTCTGAGAATCGGGCAACTGCAAATTCAAACGATAAACTATCCGCGTCTATCAATGCACGAATAGAGTCTAAACGTGCAATAGCATTTTGCTTATCTTGATAAGATATACGAGGCTTGAGCAAAATATGACGACAGTTGATGCGTTCTCCTTTGCGCTCAATAAGTTGGATAATATGATAACCATATTCAGTTTCCACAACACGAGATACACGCTGCGGGTCAGTGAGGTTAAATGCGACATCAGCAAACTCACTTACCAATTGTCCTTTCCCAACAAATCCCAATTCACCACCACGTTTAGCTGACTCGGTATCCTCTGAATATAACCGAGCCAACATACTGAAATCAGCAGTACCATTGGTAACCCGTTCGGTAAACTCACGCAATTTTGATTTGACACGCTCTGTCTCTTCCAATGGTACAGGAGGTGTAATGCTTAAAATCTGCACTTCTACTTGTGCCGGCACAGTGGGTAATGAATCTGCACTTAATGAGTTGAAATAACGGCGTACTTCGGCTGGAGTAGGTTGGATATTGCTTGTCAGTTTATTTTGCATTTGTTGAATGATCATCTGATGACGCACAGCCGTCATCATCTCTTCGCGAATTTCACTACTAGTTTTACGGAAATATTCCTCCATTTTCTCCTTGCTACCAATCTGTGAAATATAGTAGTTCATGCGCATATCCACTTGACTGCTAACGGATGACTCGTTAGCTTCAATAGAATCTAACTCGGCTTGGTGTAAAAATAATTTTTGGATTGCCAACTGTTCAGGTATCACACAATATGGATCACCCGGAATCGGTTGCCCCTCATACTGAGCTCGCAAACGTTCCTCTTCTACCTCACTACGCAAGATAGCCTCTTCTCCCACAATCCATATTACTTCATCAATAATATTGTCTTGCGCTATCAATAATGGCGCAACAAATAATAATAATGCACAAAGATTATTTTTCATATAACTTAAGTTTTCCTACTTTAATAGCTTTTTCGTATAATGCTTCTCGTTCGCGGTGTAAAAAATCCACTTGACGCTGACGAAGAAGTATATTTTCTATTTCATCGCGAGCATATGTCAAAGGCATTAACGAGCCTTGAAAATGCATTGCAGTCACCTGTAATATGTATATATTCATAGTGTCTTGCAGTTCTAGTTGACGCTTAGTCTTTAATTGTTTATTCAAATCATCTCGTTCAAAAGGCATATGAACAATGATTTCATTTGCATTTTTCCATTCGTCTAAAAATAATTCATATCCAACTGCATACTTGTATGCAAATTTTTCTAACCACTCTATATTCTCTTCTAACTCTGGTTGTTGAATTTTCTTTCGCAATTCATCCATGTTAGGTGCATCGTGTGGAACAACCAATAATACTCCTTGAACGATTGTTTGTGGTAAAATAAGATGATCATGATGCAGCTCGTAGAATGATTGAATCAAACTATCCTCTATTATTCGTGGCATATACTGCGCTATCAACTGCTCCTCATATTCGTGAAGGTAGAGTGATTGACGATAGTCTTCTACCAATTGCTCAATAACTTTATTGGTTTGATCTTTAGCTATATCATATTCAATTAAATTGATAGCCCACTGACGAATATATTGTTCCGCTACACGGGCACTATCTTCTGGAGAAAGACCAGATGTAAGCAGTTGTAATTCTTTTAATGTAACCGTTTTTCCATTATACTCTGCTACGCTTCCACTCAAGCGTTTCTCTTCAAACATATTGCAACTATTGAGAAGAAATACACCTATTACTATGATGATGATTTTTTTCATGTGCTTGTAAAAAACATTTTAGCATGCAAAGGTACGGAAAATTTACTACTTATGCAAATTTTCGATGTAAATTTGATGATTATCCACAACCTTTGGTTGTGTTGTGCGTATATAATAGGGTGCTTTAATACCAGATAGGCAGTCTTCCACCTTTCCCTTCTTAAAAATAGGGTGGTTTTGTGATGAAAGGATATCAGCTATTCGTTTGTCGCTGACCTCAATATGCACTTCGTCGTAAATACCCGTATCTAGGATATGTTGGAGCAATGCGCGTCCACCTTCTACCAAGACGGAGTGGATATTGCGCTTTGCCAAGTCCTCAACGATAAATGCCCAGTCGGTATTGACGCGATAGATGATGGTAGGTGCTTCGTCGGAAAATATACGACTATCAGTAGGTAGGATGCCATGTCTATCTAGTGTGATGCGAATAGGATTGCGCCCACTCCAATGGGTAGTCAACAGACGAGGATTGTCCAATAATACCGTACGCGTTCCCACCATAATTGCCATATTCTCAGCGCGTTGCTGGTGGACTAGTTGCTTGAGTAATGGGGTCGATATGACGATAGGTTTCGAATCTTCTCGTAGGATGTCAATATATCCATCGGCAGTCTCTGCCCACTTTAGAATGATGTACGGGCGATGCTTTTCTTGCAAGCAGAAAAAGCGTTTGTTAAGTTCGCGGCATTGATCTTCTAGCACGCCGACCACAACCTCAATGCCTGCCTCGCGCATCATCTTGATGCCGCGACCTGCTACCTGTGGATTTGGGTCGAGTGTACCCACTACTACGCGACCAATGCCCTTGCGGATGATTAGCTCCGAGCATGGAGGAGTCTTGCCATAATGGCTGCATGGTTCAAGGTTTACGTATAGTGTACATTGCTTATAATCAATGCCTTCTGGATGTGCTTCCTCTGCATGTCGAATGCAGTTTGGTTCGGCATGTGTGCTGCCATATTGCTCGTGCCATCCTTCGCCGAGGATCTCGTCGCTGTCAGCATGGTGGCGCACTAACACCGCACCTACCATGGGGTTGGGTGCTACATAGTATTCTGCCAAGCGAGCGAGTTGCAAGCAACGACCAATATATACATCCTCTTTTGCCATTCTCTATCCAAAATTTGCATATGTGCAATTTTTTCCATACCTTTGCAGCGTGAAACAACAAATCGATTATATTATTTCGCAGTTGCGCGGGTATTATCCCGATGAGGAATTACGCGAGTTGGCCTATTGGATTGTGGAAGAAACAACGGGCATCACGCGTACCGAAATCCTTATCGGCTGCAAAGATACAAAAAATATTCCAAATTTGGAAATTATTTTGCAAAAACTTCGCGCGCACGTGCCCGTTCAATATATTTTTGGTCATACAGAGTGGATGGGATTGGATTTGCGTGTGACTCCTGCGACCCTTATTCCTCGTCCGGAGACGGCGGAATTGGTCGAATGGATATTGCAATCGGTGTCATCTAATATGGGTGTGCACGTGTTAGATATTGGTACGGGCAGTGGTTGTATTGCTATTGCGTTGAAGCACCGTGCTCCCCAGTGGCAGGTGACTGGTATTGATATTAGTTCGAAGGCTCTAGAAGTGGCTCGTGACAATGCCCAGCGCAATGGTGTAGAGGTAGAGTGGAAACAGGCAGATGTCTTATCGAATAGTGCGAGTGGTCTAATACTCACAGATGGTCCGACTTCTAATAGTGCTAGCGATCTAATCCATATCATCGTTAGTAATCCACCTTATATCTGTGAGAAAGAGAAGAGGGATATGGACGCGCGTGTGCTTGATTATGAGCCACATAGTGCGTTGTTTGTTCCTGATAATGACCCACTACTTTTTTATCGCCGCATAGTTTCTTTACCTCTTGTGTATCGCTTTTCGCCCTATTATCTCTTTTTTGAGATTAACGAGGCTTATGGCAATGAGGTGTGCGAGATGATGCGCGGGATGGGATATACAGATGTAGAACTTAAATACGATATGTATGGCAAACCACGAATGGTCAGCGGCAGAATTGCGCGCTAAAGCAGAAACATACTGCGCTATGGCAGAGCATTGCCTGTTTGATGTACGGCAAAAGTTACAACAATGGAATGCCACAGCAGCGCAGATAGAAGATATACTGGAACACTTGCAAGAAGCGCATTTTGTGGACGAGCAACGTTATTGTGATGCGTTTGTGCACGACAAGTTGCTTTATCAAGGCTGGGGACGTATGAAACTGCGAGCAAGTCTACAAGCCAAACACCTGCCTCCTGCAGCCATAAACGAATCCTTGAGTGTAATAGAAGAGAAGGAGTATAACAATGTGCTAGAACGTGTAATAAACTCTAAAAAGCGTAGTATCAAATCATCCGACCCTCAAGCCCGTGAGAAACTAATCCGCTTCTGTCTGCAACGTGGCTTCACCTATGAGGAAATATTATCCTGTTTATAAGAGAAAAAGACCGCCTAAGCGGTCTTTTTCTCTTATTTTGGTGCCCGAAATCAGGACTCTGGAATCCAAAATCAAATCCAGCGAACATAGCAGAAGTCCATGCGGTGTGGCAACAAGTCGTTCTTAGGATACATACGCAAGCCGAACTTCATACCACCAGCGTAGTCCAAACGATAATCCACCTCGTAGAACAAGTGGCTACCCTCTGCCTTTACAAGGTTGAGTTGCTTAACCTCATAGAGCTTATCGTTGTTGTGAGTAGAGGTGCGGATTGCTACCAACTCAACGCCAATACCCTTATCGTTCAAGCCCTTGGTATCCAACTCTACAGCCACCTTGCACTTGCCACCTACGTTAGCTGGCAACTCGGTTGGCTCGAAGATAGAGCTTACTACCTCGATGTTGTCCCAGTGAGCTACGATGTTTTGCTTCCAATCTACGATCTCCTTAGCAATCTTGTAGTTGTCAGCACCAAGGAGAGCGTGACGCTTAGCGAGTTTGTTATAGAACTTCTCAAAGTAGTCATCCATCATACGCTTGGTTGTGAAGCGTGGAGTGATCTTAGTCACAGAGTTCTTGATGGTTTGAATCCATGCTGGAGAATAACCCTTGCTGTTCTTAGCGTAGTACATTGGGATGATCTCGTTCTCAAGCATTTGGTAGATAGTAGCCGCATCCAATTGGTCTTGGTGAGCTTGGTTCTCGTAGGTACGCTTGTCGGTCAATGCCCAACCAGCACCCTCTACGTAACCCTCTTTCCACCAACCGTCGAGGACAGAGAAGTTGAGTACACCGTTCATTTGTGCCTTCTCACCTGATATGCCAGATGCCTCGAGAGGACGAGTAGGAGTATTCAACCAGATATCCACACCTGAGATCAAACGCTTAGCAAGACGCATGTCGTAGTTCTCGAGGAAGATGATCTTACCGAGGAACTGTGGCATACGGCTGATCTCGATGATGCGCTTGATGAGTCCTTGACCACCACCATCAGCTGGGTGAGCCTTACCGGTGAAGAGGAATTGTACAGGACGGTTAGGGTTGTTCACCAATTTATCAAGACGCTCCAAGTCGGTGAAGAGCAAGTGAGCACGTTTGTATGTTGCGAAACGACGACCGAAACCGATGATCAGG
>JAFZGC010000018.1 GCA_017555595.1 Paludibacteraceae bacterium
TCACAAATCTCAACTATCAAAGAGGTTCGGACTTTTCTTGTAACTCAACAACAAGCCATGGGTGAGAAGAAGGGCATTGTTATGGACGGGCGTGATATAGGTACAGTAGTGTTTCCTAATGCAGAGTTGAAACTTTTCCTTACAGCTTCACCTGAGGTTCGTGCAGAGCGTCGTTATAAGGAATTGCAGGCTAAAGGTGA
Source organism: Paludibacteraceae bacterium (assembly GCA_017555595.1). Lineage (GTDB taxonomy): Bacteria > Bacteroidota > Bacteroidia > Bacteroidales > Paludibacteraceae > Colicola. Next base: position 201 of record JAFZGC010000018.1, read on the forward strand.
GAATCCTGTGTTTGAAGATGTACTCCGCGACACCAACGACCGAGATTATCGCGATACCCACCGCGTAGAAAGTCCTCTGCGCCAGGCAGATGACGCTGTGGTAGTGGATAATAGTCATATGACTCGCGAGGAGCAAATGCAGCATATTATTGATATTTTTGATCGCCTTATCCGCTGATAGAGATAGGACTATCGAGTTGTTAGAAATTATACATGATTATCACTATCGACGATAACTCTGGTTTCTGCTTTGGTGTAACTACCGCTATTCAAACTGCAGAACGTGAATTGCAGAAGGGACAACTTTTCTGCCTTGGGGATATCGTTCATAATGGTCAAGAGGTTGAGCGATTGGATAAATTGGGACTTGAAACCATTGACTATGATGACCTGCGCACCTTGCGCAATGTTCGTGTATTGCTGCGTGCACATGGTGAACCGCCATCGACCTACCATATCGCTAAGCGCAATAATATTGAGATTATCGATGCCTCGTGTCCTGTGGTGTTGCACTTGCAAAAACATATTCGCGAGACCTACCAAACATTACATGGCAAGAATACTGGTGCTCAAATTGTTATTTTTGGAAAGAAAGGGCATGCGGAAGTGATTGGTCTTGAAGGACAAACCAATAATACTGCCATTGTTATAGAGTCTATCAATGACCTCGATAAACTGAATTACACTTGTCCTATCTATCTCTTTTCGCAGACGACCAAGAGTGTGGAGGAATTTGAGGAGATTGTTGCGGAAATTAAAAAGCGGAGATCGGAGATTGAAACTCGGGACTCAGAACTCGGGAGTCAGGAAATAGTATTCGAATATCATAACACCATTTGTCGTAATGTTGCTAATCGTGTCAAGCGTTTGCAAGACTTCGCTCGAAGCAATGATGTGGTGATTTTTGTTGGCGGAAAGAAGTCTTCCAATGCCAAAGTGTTATTCAATAATTGTTTAGAAGTCAATAGTTGCACACTTTTTGTTAGTAATATAGATGATATCACATCGGAGATATTGAAACAATGTCATCGTGCCGAGCGCGTGGGTATTTGTGGCGCAACATCTACTCCCAAATGGCTGATGGAAGAAGTAAGAAGGTATATAGTTGAAAGTATATAGTTTAAAGGCAAGGATATATGGAATATAGACCTAAAACAATTGGTGTTCTCACTTCTGGAGGTGATGCACCTGGTATGAACGCAGCACTGCGTGCGGTAACACGCGCTGCCATTTCCAACGATATTAAGGTAAAAGCCATTTATCGTGGTTATAAAGGACTTATTGATGGCGAAGTAAAAGAATTTACTACCCAAGATGTCAGTGGTATCATTCCTCGTGGTGGTACGATTATCAAGTCGGCTCGCTGCCCTGAGTTCACTACCCAAGAGGGGCGTGCAAAAGCCTATGAAACCTTGAAACGAGAGGGGATAGAAGCTTTGATTATTATCGGTGGAGATGGTACTTTTACTGGTGGTAGAATATTTGCGCAAGAATATAATGTGCCAGTGATAGGTATTCCAGGAACAATTGATAATGACCTATGGGGAACGGATGCAACCATTGGATATGATACTGCTTTGAATACCATTATGCATTGTGTTGATATTCTGCGTGATACAGCAACTAGCCATGAGCGTGTGTTTCTTGTTGAAGTGATGGGACGTGATGCTGGTTTCTTGACCCTCAATGCTGCTATTGCTGCGGGTGCTGAAGCGGCTATTATTCCAGAGCGTGCTACGATTATCGAGCAGATAGAGGAGGCGATAGGCCAAGGTAAACGTAAGAGCAAAAACTCCAGTATCGTGCTCGTGCAAGAGCATGCCGTAGAAGGAGGCGCACAAGCAGTTGCGAAGATGATGGAGGAAGCGCATCCAGAATTTAGTTCGCGTGTGACTATTCTTGGTCACTTACAACGCGGTGGTTCACCTTCAGCAAGCGATCGTATATTAGCATCACGAATGGGTATTGCTGCGGTGCAAGCATTGTTGGAAGACCAACGCAATATCATGGTGGGCTTGCAAGATGATGAGATTGTATATGTGCCGCTCAGCAAAGCTATCAAACAAAAGAAGGATATTAATGCCGAGAAGTGGGCAGCGATGCAAGTGTTGAGTATCTAATTTTTATACCACACACACACACAAGAAAAAGCTTGATGTATAGTCGAGCTTTTTCTTATTGTATCAATTATCAGTGGCAAAACATAATGCCGACATATAGTCGTGGACCAGTGGGCAATATTAGTTGCTCTTTGGCAAACGCCAACATCCAGTCCAAACGAAAAGTGGCATGAATGCGACGAGTAATACAATAATCTAAGCCAACATAGGGGTTGATGTAACCAAATCCTTGTTTGTGCAAAACGGCTATCCCCTCGGGATTCCAGTCATATTGACTTCCTTCTACAACAGATAAGGTGCGCATAGCACCCCCACCTATCGAGCCACCTATATAGGGCCACACCTTCTCCGTGCGCCAACATGCATCGGCTATTGCACCGCCCCAACCAGTGCGGATGTAACTACCTTTTTGTAGAATGTTGTGTTGATCGGTTGCTTCACTTTTCATGGTAGAACTAAAGCCCTCTATGCCCACGCGCAAGTATTTCCACAGGTGTACACGCATTGAGCCGCCTAAGCCATAAGTTATACCTTGTGGACTAATACTTTCTCCGGTGGGTAGTGTAGCTCCTGCGGGTTGCCCCAGGAGATAACCAATATGCCCCATCATACCACCGCTACAGCCTTGGAAAACACGCGGTTTCTCAGATTCTATTGAAGTAGAATCATTGCTCGCCCATGCCGTAGCAGCATAGAAAATGAGTATGCAGAGTAGTACTTGTCGCATTGTAGATTAGAATGGGGTAGTCAAATGATTGACAAAGGTACGATATTTTTTTTGAATGACCAAAAAAAATGATATATAAAAATATCTTATTCTGTTTAACTGTTTGTATATCAGTACAAAAAAAGAGGTGCTCTTGCGAGCGCCTCTATAACCTTATTATATATAAGGATTTACTTGCTTACAGCTGACTGATTAAGCGTTAACAGTAGCCATGTGAGCGATGAGGTCGAGAACCTTGTTAGAGTAACCGATCTCATTGTCGTACCAGCTAACAACCTTAACGAAGGTGTCAGTCAAAGCGATACCAGCCTTAGCATCGAAGATAGAAGTGCGAGTGTCACCCAAGAAGTCAGCAGAAACAACTGCATCCTCTGTGTAACCAAGTACACCCTTCAACTCGTTCTCAGAAGCCTCTTTCATAGCTGCGCAGATCTCAGCGTAAGTAGCAGGCTTAGCCAAGTTAACTGTCAAGTCAACTACAGAAACGTCCAAAGTAGGAACGCGCATAGCCATACCGGTCAATTTGCCGTTCAACTCAGGAATAACTTTACCTACAGCCTTAGCAGCACCTGTAGAAGAAGGGATGATGTTGCCAGCAGCTGCACGGCCACCACGCCAGTCCTTAACAGATGGACCGTCAACAGTCTTTTGGGTAGCAGTTGTAGAGTGAACAGTAGTCATCAAACCGTCTGTGATACCCCATTTGTCGTTCAACACCTTAGCGATAGGAGCCAAGCAGTTGGTTGTACAAGAAGCGATAGA
>JAFZGC010000019.1 GCA_017555595.1 Paludibacteraceae bacterium
AAGTTGCCAATCTCCAACGTACGAATATGCGCCTCTACATCCTCGCCGTTAAGTGTCACATGTTGCCCAAACGGTGTTTGAATAAAAGATACTTCAATATTATCCAATTGCGAAAGCAATTTTTCCTTCAGCTTTTCCTCTCCCACCTCTAACCTTTGTGCATACAGCGCAACAGCACGATACATAGCTCCTGTATCTACATAAGTATAACCTGCATGCTTTGCAAGCGCTTTGGCTATGGTGGATTTCCCACAAGAAGAATAGCCATCAATGGCAACAATGATTTGCTTCATATTATTTCAAGAAACTGTTAATGTCTGTCGATAGCGACACTTGATATGTGAAGTTGCTTTTAGTGTATTGACTAAGTGCAAAACCAAGACGGAACTTGTAAATTTTGACTCCTGCCCCCAATGCAAAACCAGCCAAACTACGCACTTTGGTTAGATTCATCTCTGCTTGACGACGGTGGTTATAGCTAAGAGTAAGGTAAAATTTCTCGCTCTTCGGTACGATATCCACCGACCAAATAGTATGGCGGAAAAGCATATCATACCACTTTACATCAGTTTCCATTGGTGCTATATTCCATCGCTGCAAATTATTCATTGTCAACGAGAAACGAATAGGAGCATGCGCAAGACGGTAACTCAAACCAAACTCCAGATTGAGTGGCAACATCTCTGTATGCTGTCCTAAATCATCTTCATAAAAAGTTTTTAGTTGCCAACCTATATTACGCAAAGTAAGTCCCATTTGGAAAGCTGTATCAGCAGTTTGGAAGTGTCCACCAACATCTGCACCCATAGCAAAACTAGTATAAGACTCATATATACTCACTATTGGTTTGAGTGCAACTCCTACGCGGAACATCGGTCCTAATTGTCTGGCGTACATCAAGTTTATGCAAATATCTTTGGCTGTAAACATTCCGCCCATCAAGTTGCCGTTTTCGTCAGCGTATGCCATGTTTCCGTAGTCCAAATAGTGCACACCAGCTGCAAAATAATTGTCGTTGTAGTTATGTCCATACATCGCACTGCCGAACATGGTGCCCGCAAGGTAGTAGGCATAGTTAAGCTGCAACACTTTGTCGGTGTGCGCCGTAAGCAAAGCAGGATTGACGAAGGCCATACTGATATCGCCATCTGCGATGGATACATTCTCTCCTCCTAATGCATTCAAACGCGATGAGGCGGGCAAGTTCAAGAAGTTGAATACACTACTTCCTGCACCTTTGATTTGTGCAGAGCTGGGCAAGACGATTGCCAAAAGCCCAAACAATATGTATAATATTCGTAGCTTCATCTATATGTACAAATTATTCAACCTACAAAAGTACTGTTTTTTTTGCAAATGACCAATTTTTTTGGCGAATAATATGCCTTTTTTTGACATATTTTATATTCTACAACAGTTTTTGCAAATAAATTTGGCAGAACGAAATATATTTCGTACCTTTGCATGTTGATTGTGTAAACTAGGCAAAAAATACAATAATCATAATTAAAAACAACAAAAATCAAAAAAATTATGTGGTTAAAAGATTCATCTATTGGCCGTAAATTGGTGATGAGTATCACTGGTTTGGCTTTGGTGCTCTTCCTTTTGTTCCACGGTGCGATGAACCTCGCGCTTGTGTTCTCGGAGGAGGCCTACAATGTGATTTGCTCTATCTTGGGAGCAAACTGGTATGCATTGATCGCGACCTTGGGCTTGGGCTTCTTGGTAGTAGTTCACTTTGCATACGCACTCTATCTCACAATCCAAAACCGTATGGCTCGCGGAAAAGACCGCTATGCTGTTACTGCTAAGCGCGAAGGCGTTGAGTGGGAGTCTGAGAACATGCTCGTTCTTGGTTTTGTAGTTATCGGTTTCATCGTGCTCCATTTGGCTAACCTTTGGTTCAAGATGCAATTCACCGAGATTATGCACATGTGTGGTGCTCACCACTTCGGTGTAGAGATGATGGGTACTGTATACGAGCCAACCGATGGTGCTGGCCTCGTTAAGGCATTGTTCACCACTCCTATCTGGGGTCAAGTGTACTGCGTACTCTACTTGGCATGGCTCGTTGCTTTGTGGTTCCACCTCCGTCACGGTGTATGGTCAGCTCTCCACACCATGGGCTTCAACAACCTCAAATGGATGAAGCGCGTTAAGTGCATCGGCACAGTTGTAGCTACTCTCGTAGCAGGTCTCTTCGCTGTAGTAGTTCTCTACTACCTCGGCGTTGGTATCGGCATGCTCTGCGCATAAAATAAGTGCCTTCGGCACGTTATATGTCCTAGCGGACGTTGCATGTCTTTGACGTTGTTAGGTTATATGCCCTTCGGGCGTTAATAACATAAATAACGCGAAGCACACAACAAAAATAACGCGGCTCTGCCGCATGTAACGCAAAGCATAAAACGTGAGCCGACAGGCGAACCAATAACAATTTTTTGCATAAAAAATTCAAAAACATATGGCAACAAAAAAACAAACTGCGCAGGTTATTACGCCTGAAATGGCGAAGATTCCTGCTGGTCCATTGGAGAAAAAATGGACTAACTACAAAGACCATCAGAAGTTGGTCAACCCTGCCAACAAGCGTCGTCTTGACGTGATCGTAGTTGGTACTGGTCTTGCTGGTGCTTCTGCAGCTGCATCACTCGCAGAGATGGGCTTCAACGTACTCAACTTCTGTATCCAAGACTCTCCACGTCGTGCACACTCTATCGCTGCACAAGGTGGTATCAACGCTGCGAAGAACTACCAAAACGACGGTGACTCTGTTTACCGCCTCTTCTACGACACAATCAAGGGTGGTGACTACCGCGCTCGTGAGGCTAACGTTTACCGCCTAGCTGAGGTAAGTAACAGCATCATCGACCAATGTGTGGCTCAAGGTGTTCCTTTCGCTCGCGAATACGGCGGCTTGCTCGACAACCGTTCTTTCGGTGGTGCGCAAGTATCTCGTACCTTCTATGCTAAGGGTCAAACTGGTCAACAACTTCTCCTCGGTGCTTACTCTGCACTCAGCCGCCAAATCGGTAAGGGCAAAGTGAAGATGTACAACCGCCACGAGATGTTGGATGTAGTAGTTATCAAAGATGAGAATGGCGAGAGCCGTGCACGCGGTATCATCGCACGTAACCTCGTTACTGGCCGCATCGAGCGTCACTTCGCTCACGCTGTGGTTGTAGCTACTGGTGGTTATGGTAACGCATTCTTCCTCTCTACCAACGCGATGGCTTCTAACGGTTCTGCTGCTATGCAAATGTACCGCCACGGTGCTTACTTCGCAAACCCTTGCTACGCACAAATCCACCCAACATGTATTCCAAAGCACGGTGACTTCCAATCTAAATTGACATTGATGTCTGAGTCACTCCGTAACGATGGTCGTATCTGGGTTCCTAAGAAACTTGAGGACGCTCAACGCCTCCAACGCGGTGAGATCAAGGGTCGTGATATCCCAGAAGAGGATCGCGACTACTACTTGGAGCGCCGCTACCCAGCTTTCGGTAACCTCGTACCACGTGACGTAGCTTCACGTGCTGCTAAAGAGCGTTGCGACAAGGGTTATGGTGTTAACAATACCGGTCTTGCTGTGTTCCTCGATTTCTCTGACGCTATCCAACGCCTTGGCAAGGATGTCGTAGCTCAAAAATATGGTAACCTCTTCCAAATGTATGAGAAGATCGTTGACGAGAACCCATACGAGGAGCCAATGATGATCTTCCCTGCTATCCACTATACCATGGGTGGTATCTGGGTTGACTATGAGTTGCAAACCAGCGTGAAGGGTCTCTTCTGTATTGGTGAGGCTAACTTCTCTGACCACGGTGCTAACCGCCTCGGTGCTTCTGCTTTGATGCAAGGTTTGGCTGACGGTTACTTCGTACTTCCTTATACAATCCAAAACTACTTGAGCGACCAAATCGGTGTGCCACGTATGTCAACCGACCTCCCAGAGTTCGCAGAGGCTGAGAAGGCTATCGAGGAGAAGATCAACAAGCTCATGGCTATCCAAGGTAAGCGCTCTGTGGACAGCATCCACAAAGAGCTTGGTCTTGTGATGTGGGATTTCGTAGGTATGGGTCGTACCGCTGAGAGCCTCAAG
>JAFZGC010000020.1 GCA_017555595.1 Paludibacteraceae bacterium
GCATAATTCTGATAGACTATATTGTTTCATGATTTCTTGTTTTTGGGCGGTTGGGAACCTGTGTCTGGATTCTGGTGCTCTATCTGTTCAAGGCGATTGCTCCCGCTATACATCCCACCACTCCTGTTAGCCACCACCATTTCACTCGATCGCCTCGCATCATTGCCACAGAACAAACAATAGCACCGTAGCAAAATCCCATTGCTGGGGCACTCAGTTCGATATGGGTAGTAGAGTAGGGTATAGCCTCTATCCATTCCACGAACAACCGCAAACCGTGGGTGCACCACTGTGCAGCGTCTGCCAACCATTCGCCTACTATGCACCACGACAAGGCCAGCGACCCAAAGCCCAATAACAACAATGCAAACGCTGCTGGTATGACTACTAAATTGGTGAGGGCGAAATAGTTACTCGTCTGCCCAAAATAATGGAGCGTCAGTGGCAGGGTGCCCATCTGTGCAGCAAAGGACATGATGAGCAGTCCGCCGATATATTGCCATAATTTTCCGCGAAGAATCACATGCTCCTGCAACCATTTCCCTACTATGATTAGCGAGGCTACTGCCGCAAAAGTCAATTGAAAACTAACACTCCATAATGCTAATGGATTGATTAATAATATGATTACCGCAGCCGAAGCTAATGTGTTGGCGCTTGTTGAGTTGCGCCGAAACAGCCATCCTATTTCCACCATGGTAACCATCAGCGCACTACGCATGACCGAGGGACTAAGTCCGGTGATAAAGGCGTAGGTCCAGAGTGCAATCAACGTAAGCGTAGTTAATATCCATTGCCAAACACGTTGTTCGTATAAGGGCTTCGATAGCCCACCCAGCGTGAGCAACCACACGATCAGCCCCCACACGATACCTGTATGCAGCCCGCTGACTGCTAGAATATGCATGGCTCCTGAAGCAGAGAAACTCTGTTGTATGGTCTTGTCCAGTTCTTCCCTATAGCCTAAAGATAGTGCTGATAAAATGCCTAATTCTTTATCTTTAATACCCAAGTTAGCATACTTCTGATGCAGCCATAGTTGGCAACGTTCTGCGGTGGATTGAAGTCCTAGAACGCTTTGATGACCAATTAATTGCCAATTCCTACGGCTTGCCCAAGCACTACCCACCAGTCCCTGCATGCGCAGGTAACGACCATAGTCGAAGTCGCCCAATGTATCGCCACGTCGGACTATCGTCTGCACAAGTAGGATGTCGCCCAACTGCGGTTGCGGCAGACTGTCTCTCTGCAAGTAGAGTAGCAGTTGGCTACCGTCTTGAACCTCGGCTGTGTAGCGAATGGTTTTGCTGCGCTCTTGTCCTTCGCTCACCAGATGCAAGCACAATATAGTATCGCGGTCTAGGTAATCCACCTCGGTCGCAGCCAACAGATTGACGGGGAATTGTGTATGATAGCATAGCAAGATGCCTGCTATCAGCGGGAGAAGAATAAGCAGCCAAGTATGTGCTGCTATCCATTTCATTGCTTGAGTTGATCGATGGTTGCTATAGGATCTTTGGCTTGGAAAACAGCACTACCTGCTACCAGAATGTCGGCTCCTGCTTCCCATAGCAGAGAGGCGTTTTGTGTGTTGATACCACCGTCCACTTCGATGAGCGTTCTCAGTCCTCGACTATCTATTGCCTCGCGTAAATATCGCAGTCGGTCAACAGATACGGGAATAAATGACTGCCCGCCATAGCCCGCTTCCACCGACATGAGAAGTACCATATCCACTTCGCCCAAGTAAGGGTCCAGGGCGTGAATATCCGTTTTGGGATTGATGGTGAGGCAAGTTCTCACGCCTTGTTCACGGATGATGCGAATGGCTTTCATGGGGTCGTCAGTCGCCTCTATGTGAAATCCTACACTCCATGCGCCCGCTTTGCAAAATCGCTCTACATATTTTTCAGGCTCAGTAATCATGAGATGTACATCAAGTGGTTTTGTGCAGTGCTTGGCTACAGCCTTCATCACAGGAAAACCAAAGGAGATGTTAGGGACAAACACTCCGTCCATCACATCGATATGAAGATACTCTGCGCTACTCTGATTAATCATTTCGCATTCGCGTTGCAAATTGCCGAAGTCGGCTGCCAGAAGGGATGGTGAAATATGTCGCATAGGTACTACTTTTTAGCGTATCGTTTATAGGTTTTCTGCGTTTTGCTAGCGTTGTTTTCGGTGGCAATGATTTCTTGGCACTGCTCTTTAGTCAGTGTCTGGGCATCTACCGAACGAGGAATACGATAATTGCCTTCAGCGGTCTTGATGTACGCGCCATATCTACCGTTTAGTACTTGTATAGTACCAAAATCGTGAATAGGTAATAGTTGTTGTTGGTAGTTTTCTAATAGGGTAATGGCCTCCTCTGGAGTAATCTTGTGCGGATCAATGTTTTTGGGGATACTTACGAAGGTCTTTTCATAACGTATATAGGGACCAAATTTACCTTCACCTACTACTATATCTTTATCGTTCCATTGTGTCAATACGTATGGATAAGCTTTTTCAAATAGAGCTAAAGCTTCGTCCAATGTGATAGTGAAAATACTTTGACCTTTTAGAATAGAAGCAAATTTAGGCTTCTCAGTATCGCTATCGCCCAGTTGTACACATGGACCATTCTTGCTGATTCGTGCTAAGACGGGTTCGCCACTTTCTGGGTCTTTGCCGATATAGCGTGCAGCTACCTTACCTGTTGGCACTTGTTTTATGAGCGGATGGAAGGTTTGATAGAAATCGTCCACTGCTTGTACCCAATTCACTTCGCCTGCTGCGATGGCATCAAAGCTCTCTTCGGAGTGTGCCGTGAAGTTGTAACTTAAGATGTCAGGGAATTGTTCCACCAAGAAGTCGTTGGTAATACGTCCCAAGTCAGTAGGTACTAACTTGCCTGTATCTGATCCCACAATCTCGCTTTTCTGCTTGTCGCTAATCTTACCGCCTTGCAGGGTCAAGATGTTGTACGTGCGTTTTACACCTTCTATGTTGCGGTGTTCTACGTAGTTGCGCGATTGGATAGTGTCAATAGTTGATTGATAGGTTGCAGGACGTCCAATGCCTTCATCTTCCATTTTCTTAATCAGCGATCCCTCGTTGTAGCGCATCGGAGGCTTGGTGAATGATTCTTGGCAATGAGC
>JAFZGC010000021.1 GCA_017555595.1 Paludibacteraceae bacterium
CGTAATCCGAAACTGTTTACTTACGGACTGAACGGACAAGCCTGTTTGAAGCAATTTTAACGCCTCCATTTTTAACTCTAATGACACTTTTGGTCTCATAATTAAGAACTTAATGTGTCCAAAAAATGGGGGTCAATACATTCTCAAGGTTCTGTGAAGGACACGAATAGTGCGGTTATTGTGCGGTTATTGTGCGGTAATAGTGCGGTGCGGATGGCTATTTTTTGCTATGGTTTCGTTTCCAATAACGACAGAGGTTTTGCAATCCGCATTTTTCGCATTTGGGTGTACGAGCTTGACAGGTATAGCGCCCATGTAATAATAACCAATGGTGCGCTTTTGGGATGATGCTTTCAGGTATATGTTTGATCAATTGTTTTTCGCTGTCCAACGGATTTTTGGCATTGGTGGTCAGTCCGATACGCTCTGCCACGCGGAAGATATGCGTATCTACTGCCATCGTGGGTTGGTTCCACCACACCGCACATACCACATTCGCTGTCTTCCTTCCTACGCCCGCCAATGTTTGCAATTCCTCACGTGTGTCGGGTATCTGACATTCATACACTTCCACCACACGCTTTGCCATCTGAACCAAATGCTCCGCCTTGCTATTTGGATAACTCACTGATTTGATATAATTTAGTACATCCTCTTTCTTTGCTTGCGATAGCGATTCAATGGTTGGATATGCCGCGAACAGCGCTGGGGTGACCATGTTCACACGTTTGTCGGTGCACTGCGCAGAAAGCATGACTGCCACCAATAGCTGATAGGCGTTTTCGAAATGCAATTCGCTATTAGCTGCAGGCCATTCTTTCGCCAAATGGTCTAATACTACATCATATCGTTCTTTGATGGTCATTCTTGATCGCGGTAGGTTTTGCTCAGGTATTGCAGCACTTGTGTGGCTTGTTTTTGTGTTTCTTCGGTTTCCGCACTAATCTCGCGTTGTTGCAAGCGGAGTAGCATGATTTGATAGAGCAATATCAGGCACGCCTCTATATCGCTCATGGTGGGAGCGTTGGTTTTGGCTTTCAGCAGGTTGAGCGAAGGGGTCAGGCGAAGCATAGCTGCACGATAAGTGGCTTCTTGTTGGAGAATGTCTTCGTGCAGTTCCTTCAATTCAGACAAGGCGTTTTTAGCCAATTGCAGATGTCCGCCAGCCATGATATTCTCTTGGTGCATCATCTCGCTCAAGTCGCGCAACTCTTGGTTGGCTTCTGCTTGTTGAGGAAATGCGCGTAGGTAATCCTCTATTTGCCAGAGGTGTAAGATGTATTCTGCTATATTATTCTTCTTCAAAATCATATTCTTAATCTTCTAATAAATCGTCGTCTTCGTCTAATAAATAATCATAGTCGTCCGAGAAAAACTGTTCTATATCTCGTCTATCTTTTTTGGTGGGTCGTCCTGTTCCTCTATCGCGTCCACTTTGTGCGGCAAAGCGTGCTAACTCCAGGATCTCCAGTTGCTCCTTGGGGGTTATGTCTTGCATGTATTCAGGCACTAACTTCGCGCTTAGTCGGTTGTTTGCTAGTTGCAAAATACGATAGGTATAGGTGATAGGACCTTTACGTACTGTAAATACATCTCCCGCGTGAAACATTCTACTAGGCTTCACTTCCACGCCGTTCATCTTCACGCGTCCGCACTTGCATGCGTCTGTAGCAATCGAGCGGGTCTTGTAAATCCGCATCGCCCATAAATATTTATCTACTCTAACCTCCATATTCCCTGCCTCTAACCTCTCGCCTCTAACCTATTTCCCATTATACTGATTCATCGTTCTATCCATACCTTGCAAGCAGAACGATGGGATAATTTCGCTTACTACTTTCAATCGGTCGGGTAGGGTCTTTTGCTCCTCATCGCTCCATTGTCCGAGCACGAAGTTGCATTGTGCGCCTTTGTTGAAGTCGTTTCCTATGCCGAAACGCAAACGTGCATAGTTCTGTGTACCAAGTATTTGCTGAATATGACCCAATCCGTTGTGTCCGCCATTGCTACCTTGTTTGCGCATGCGAATACTGCCAAAGGGCAGGTTCAGATCATCCACTAAAACGAGCATGTTATCCACTGCAATCTTCTCTTGTTGCAGCCAGTAGCGTACTGCATTACCGCTCAGATTCATGTATGTGGACGGCTTGAGTAGGATGATCTCTGCACTCTTGACGCGGCAGCGTGTCACAAACCCATAGCGCTTGTCTTCCCATGTCGCATTCTTGCTTTCCGCGAATGCATCCAGCATCATAAAGCCGATATTATGGCGTGTATTGGCGTACTCACTGCCTATATTTCCTAGTCCAACAATCAAATATTTCATATCCTTGCCTATAACCTTTAACCTATAGCCTTTAACCTATACCGCTAATGCGGCATCCTCTAAACTAATAAGAGTGGAAAGCATACCTTTCCACTCTTATCTTTACCGCTCTTATGAGTGGTGATTATTTCTTTTTGCCTTTGGCTGGAGCAGCAGCTGCAGCAGCTTGTTGGCTTGCACGAGTTGCTTTCACTTGAGCTACGCAAGCGTCTGCTGGGTTCATGAGTTTCAAGCCCTCTTCTACTTTTACTGCACCTACATACAATTTCTTGCCCAAGCCGAGTTCTGTAACGTCGATCTCTACGCGGTTAGGAATTTGTGTATAGATACCGTTCACTTTCAGTTTCTTCATCTCCAAAGACAACTTACCACCGGCTTTTACACCTTCTGCGTGACCTGACAATTGTACAGGGATTGCTACGGTTACTGGCTTCTCCTCGGTTACCTCCAAGAAATCGATGTGGAACAACTCCTCGCTTACTGGGTGGAATTGCAACTCTTTTACTACTGCCATTTTCTTGGTCTCGCCAATGGTTAATGCTACGACCATAGTGTCTGGAGTGTAAATCAACTTGCGAACATCATCTACAGTTACTGTGAATGTTACGTTCTCACCGTTGCCATACAAGTTGCATGGTACGAGGTTTTCTTTGCGGAAAGTCTTTGCTGCTTTCTTGCCGTACTCGCTACGTGGAGTACCTACCAATTCAAATGTTTTCATTTTTTTTATAAGTGTTACTCAATATGGGGCATTTTTCTCAGCCTTTAGCCTCATAGCCTTTCGCCTAATCGCCTACTCCTGCTGTCGGTGACGTGCCCGTATCCCATCACACGTTTGAGATTTCTCTCAAAAAAAGCCCGTCATGCGGGCTTCTTCTTTGTTGACCAACCTGGAATCGAACCAAGATTTTCAGAACCAAAATCTGACGTAATAGCCTTTATACCATTGGTCACCGTTATACTTCCTTTTCGAAAGCGGGTGCAAAGGTACTGCTTTTTTTTGATATGACCAAATTTTTCTGCAAAAAAGTGCAATTTTTATGCATTTTTCTGCTTTTTGACCCTAAATACCCTTGCCTCTCGCCTATAACCTTTAACCTTTCACCTCTACAATGTAATAATTCTTCTTACCCTTTTGGCAGAGCAGATATTTACCGTTGAGCAGCATGTCTGCTGTGATTACCTTTTGTGGGTCGGTGAACTTCTCTTTGTTGATAGAGAAACCGTTTGCGATGATCATCTTACGTGCTTCGCCCTTTGATGGGAAGATGTGGGTTTTCTCAGCCAATAGGTCGAGTGGTGGAATACCTGCTTCCATATCCTCGCGGCTTACCTCATGTTTCTCCACACCGTCAAACACTTGTAAGAATGTCTCTTCGTCCAGTTTGCTCAACGCATCTTTAGTGGCATTGCCAAAGAGGATGTTACTTGCCTCTACAGCAGCTTCGTAGTCTTCGCGGCTATGTACCATTACGGTCACCTCTTCTGCCAAGCGCTTTTGCAATGCACGCATATGAGGAGCCTCATCATGCGCAGCAATCAGGGCGTCGATGGTCTCTTTGTCGAGGCAGGTGAAGATGCGGATATAGCGTTTCGCATCATCGTCGCTCACGTTCAGCCAGAATTGGTAGAAGCGATATGGGCTGGTGTACTTGCGGTCGAGCCATACATTGCCGCTCTCGGTCTTACCGAACTTGCCGCCATCGGCTTTGGTGATCAGTGGGCAGGTCAATGCAAAGGCGTCGCCACCACCCATCTTCTTAATCAGCTCGGTACCAGTGGTGATGTTGCCCCATTGATCGCTACCGCCCATTTGCAACTTGCAGTTCTTATGCTTGTTCAGATATACGTA
Organism: Paludibacteraceae bacterium; assembly: GCA_017555595.1. Taxonomy (GTDB): domain Bacteria; phylum Bacteroidota; class Bacteroidia; order Bacteroidales; family Paludibacteraceae; genus Colicola. The sequence continues at coordinate 4,179 of JAFZGC010000021.1, forward strand.
GTCGTAGCCTTGCAACAGTTGGTAGGTAAACTCGGTGAACGACATACCTTGACTGCACTCGCCGTTGAAGCGTTTCTTCACAGAGTCTTTCGCCATCATATAGTTCACGGTGATGAGCTTGCCCACTTCGCGTGCGAAATCGAGGAAGGTGTAATCCTTCATCCAGTCGTAGTTATTCACGAGCTCAGCTGCGTTATCGCCTTCGCCGAAGTTCAGAAAACGCTCCAATTGCTTCTTGATGCACTCTTGGTTGTGGCGCAAGGTAGCCTCATCCAGCAAGTTGCGCTCGGCAGACTTACCGCTTGGGTCGCCAATCATACCTGTGGCACCACCGATGAGTGCGATAGGCTTATGACCTGCGTTTTGCAAGTGCTTGAGCATCATGATACCGCAGAGGTGGCCTATATGCAAACTATCTGCTGTAGGATCAATACCGAGGTATGCAGCAGTAGGTTCTTTCATGAGTTGTTCTTCGGTGCCTGGCATCATGTCTTGCAACATACCACGCCAACGCAATTCTTCTACAAAATTCTTCATTGCTATATAATATATATATAAGGTGTATAAATTCGCGAAAAATATATCGCTTTCTCACAAAAAGCCTGCAAAGGTACAACAATTTTTGGAAATATGCAAATTTTTTTGTGTATGTCATTTTTTTTTTGTACCTTTGCGGCGACATTTATGGTCTATAACTAACTTGGGTGCAAAAGGTACCCGTAAAACTAATTTTAATAAGATGAATATTGTAAAAAAGGAGATTATTCTTCCTGATGGGCGTGTGATCACGCTCGAGACTGGCAAGCTGGCTAAGCAAGCAGACGGCGCTGTAATGGCGACCCTCGGCAATACCATGGTTCTTGCTACAGTTTGCTCCGCAAAGACTGCGGTTCCAGGTACGGACTTCATGCCGCTTACCGTTGAGTACAAAGAGAAGTTTTCTGCAGCTGGTCGTTTCCCAGGCGGTTTTACTCGCCGCGAGGGTAAAGCATCTGACTACGAGATCCTTATCGCTCGTTTGATCGACCGTGCTTTGCGTCCACTTTTCCCAAGCGATTATCACGCTGACACTTTCGTAAACGTAACCCTTTATTCTGCTGATGGTATTGACATGCCTGAGTCTATCGCAGGTTTGGCAGCTTCTGCAGCTCTTGCTTGCTCTGATATCCCATTCGAGGGCCCTATCTCAGAGGTGCGCGTAGCTCGTGTGAATGGCGAGTTCGTGATTAACCCAACCTTCGAGCAATGCGAGAAAGCAGACATCGAACTCGTTGTGGCTGCTACTCTCGACAACATCATGATGGTTGAGGGTGAGATGAAAGAGGTTAGCGAGGCAGATATGCTCGAGGCTATCAAGGTTGCTCACGAGGCTATCAAACCACAATGCCAAGCTCAAATTGAGATGATGGAGGCATTTGGTAAGACTGTTAAACGTGAGTACTGCCATGAGATTAATGATGATGAGTTGAAGCAAGCAGTTCACGACTTCAGCTACGCTCGTGCTTATGCACAAGCTACTGCAGCTGACACCAACAAGCATCACCGTGAGGAGATGTTCACCCAAATCCGCGAGGACTTCAAGGTAGAGAAAGCTGAGTATATGGCTGCTCGTGCTGAGGCACTCGGCGTAGAGTTGGAGGACATCGATGCACTCGTAAATAAATACTACCACGATGTAGAGAAAGAGGCTATGCGTCGTTCTATCCTCGATGAGGGCAAGCGTCTTGACGGCCGTAAGACAACCGATATCCGTCCTATCTGGTGCGAGGTTTCTCCACTTCCAGGACCTCACGGTTCTTCTATCTTTACCCGTGGTGAAACCCAATCACTCTCTACTGTTACGCTCGGTAACAGCCGCGATGAGAAGATGATTGATGAGGCACTTATCCAAGGTTCTGAGAAGTTCCTCCTCCACTACAACTTCCCTCCATTCTCTACTGGCGAGGCTCGTCCACAACGTGGTGTAGGTCGTCGTGAGATTGGTCACGGTAACTTGGCTTGCCGTGCGCTGAAGACTGTAGTTCCAGCTGATTATCCATATACTATCCGTGTAGTGAGCGATATCCTCGAGTCTAACGGTTCTTCTTCTATGGCTACCGTATGCGCAGGTACTCTCGCCCTCATGGACGCTGGTGTACCTATCAAACCAGTTTCTGGTATTGCTATGGGTCTTATCTCTGAGTGCAAGGGTACTAAGTATGCTATCCTTAGCGATATTCTTGGCGACGAGGATCACCTCGGTGATATGGACTTCAAGACCACTGGTACACGCGATGGTTTGACTGCTTGCCAAATGGATATCAAGGTAGACGGCCTTAGCTACGAGATCCTCGAGAATGCCTTGGCACAAGCTCACCAAGCTCGTATGTATATCCTTGACAAGATCGTAGAAACCATGCCAGAGGCTCGCCCAGAGCTCAAACCTCACGCTCCACGCATTGTAAGCTTCATCATCCCTAAAGATATGATTGGTGCAGTGATTGGTCCTGGTGGTAAGATTATCCAAGGTATCCAAGCTGAGACTGGCGCTGTCGTTTCTATCGATGAGGTAGAAGAAGGTGGCAAGGTAGAGGTTGCATCAAACAACCAAGAGTCTATGGACGCTGCTATCGCTAAGATCAAAGCTATCGTGGCTATCCCAGAGGTAGGCGAGGTATATCAATCTACCGTTAAGTCTATTATGCCTTATGGCTGCTTCGTAGAGTTTATGCCTGGTAAAGAGGGCTTGCTCCACATCTCTGAGATCGATTGGAAGCGCTATGAGACGATGGAAGAGACGGGCATCCAAGAGGGTGACAAGATCACTATCAAACTCATGGAGGTTGACCAAAAGACTGGTAAGTTCAAACTCAGTGCAAAGGCATTGAAGGAGAAACCAGAGGGTTATGTAGAGCCAGAGCGTCCAGCTCGTGGTGACCGCGGTCCTCGTCCAGAGCGTCGTGGTCCACGCCCAGAACGCCGCAACCCAGAAGCTGATGGTGCACGTTTGAACCGTCATTAATCCGACTAAACATAGTTGACATATGTGTAAACTAGGTTCGCGCACGCGCGAACCTAGTTTTATTTTGCATGGATCACATTCACTACACCATCAACTATCAACTGACAATCACTTCCATACTACCACATAAATAATGTGTCGATATGGCGACTAATCAAGCTCGTGCTTAAAATCGCACGATGAGTGCGATTTTTTTTTGTATATATCAAAAATTTGTTGTAACCTTGTAGCGAAAATGTATATAACTATATCGCACGCGCGCGTACATAATATTATTACGCGCGCGTATAATGGCGGTGCAGGGCTGTTTTGCTATCTTGATATGGCAAAAAATCCAATACTCGTAAAAACTTTCCGAAATATTTGGTCAGTTCACAAAAAAGCAGTACCTTTGCAGCCGATTTCGCAATGAACGCAAGTGAGCGACTAACGACTGTGAAACTGCTTAAAAACGTAATGCTGAAAATCAGCCACTTACAAAGAAAAAGCAAAATTTATTGAAAAAAGTTGCTAAAAAATTTGGTCAGTCCAAAAAAAAGCAGTACCTTTGCAGCCGATTTCGCAATGAACGCAAGTGAGCGGCTAACGACTGCGAAACTGCTTAAAAAACGTAATGCTGAAAATCAGTCACTTACAAAGAAAAAGCAAAATTTATTGAAAAAAATTGCTAAAAAATTTGGTCGGTCCAAAAAAAAGCAGTACCTTTGCAGCCGATTTCGCTACGAACGAAAAACAACGCGAAATCCTAGTGATCTTTGAAAGTTTGATTAATCAATGATGTAGTACAAGAGAGTAGATAACTACTCAATTGGGAAACTGAAAAACGTGTAATACGAAATTTATATTATACGGTTCCCGTTAATTAAGTACACAATAGATTTAAGGTTATTCTGAGCTAGAAATTAATTTTCTTTTTACAACGAAGAGTTTGATCCTGGCTCAGGATGAAC
>JAFZGC010000022.1 GCA_017555595.1 Paludibacteraceae bacterium
ATACGATATCTGTCCCCATGGCAAATGCGTATCGTTGTTGTCATCAAAATTAATGCTACTCAACACCTCATATTCATTTTCAATACGGGCTTGAGTGATGATTGTTTGTGTCGTTGGACCACATTTCTCCACATCCACAAACTCCACCTCAAATTCGGCAATCAGCAACGGCTCCGAGTCTGCAGGTGCTGCTGTCAAACGATACCTATGCTTCACTTGCTGCTCGCCCATGGTGTAGTCATCACTTCTGACTATCAGATAGTCCAGCTCAGCGGTATATGTAGGGGTATATTGCTGTGATTGGAGATAGGTCTTAGCTTGATTATCCCACACCTCTCTTGTCCATGAGAATACTGATGCTGGAATACGTTGCACTTGATCACTACCATCGCGATAGAAATAGCACATCTCAGACAGATGCGAACGATATTGGACATAGCGATGCTCAGTGGACAAAAGGATTTGTTTACCCGATGGAGCTTGATATTTATACGTTTCTAAATACTCACCTCTTCCCGTTCGCGCCTGCAATGTATCTGCCATCTCCTCTGCTGGTTTGAGATGGAAGATCTGGCGATAAGACAGTGTAGGCTCCGTAATAGAAGTTATCTGACCATTCTGCAAGGTATATTCATAATCGGTATATGCACTCACATCACAAGCAATGGTATGGTAGCCCGAAGCTGCTTTAGCCTCAGCCGTGCTTGCGCTCGCATTATACGTATAATCCCATCCCCTCAATATCGGCGCAGCATTATTCGTATTATTTTCGTTCAGCACACCGCCATAGTTAGCATCTGTACCTGCGGTCTGAGCGCCATATCGGTCGTTATTTCTGTTGAAAGAATACAATCCATACGATATACCTTCATCTTGAACCGTTTCTGCACTCTGTGGCGTATTGATGGCAGCAAATGGTGTGCCGTCCGCAGAACGAGGCGAACGAATCCATGAAGTGGACAAATAGCCCTCTACATGGTTGTAATATGGATCACCCTTAGTCTCATAGTCATACCAACGCATATAACCCGAGTAGCCCGACTCTGCCAAACGGAGTTCTATCTCTTGGTTAGGCAAATAGTAAATGGTACGCTCCGAGGTATGTGTCAACTGCTCTTGCCCTGCCGTCCATGCTCCAGAGTGACCAGCACCTGCTTGTGTCTCGAATTGTATACCACCTGCTTCCACACGCTGAGCGATTGGAATACGGAACTCACCTGCGTGTTTATGCTCAGCATCAGTTTGATTGGAATATGTTCCTACCAATGTCGCAGTACGCTTGCTACCGCTCTCATTTGCTGGAGTGCTCACTCGAATCGTTTTACCATCGCTCAGCACTTCACAACTAAGCCCTTCCCAACCATTCTCGAAGCTAAATGTCCAATGCGCATCATTCAAGGATATTATTTCTGCTTCGCCTTCTGCTTCGCGAACAATCTCTTGACCATCCACATTGTAAATCACAGAACCATGTTGATGCTGCACATTCACCACAAAGTCTTTTGCCTCCGCCACTTCGCGGAAAGTATAAGTCACTGGGTTAATTGACACCGAGATTGGATTCAACTCCTCTTTGTGATAGGATTTACGAACCACGCGCATCTTCTTGCTGAAGCTCTGGTTGCCGTATTTATACTCCACCACCACATTATCCGAATAGTCTATCCAAGTCAAGATACCCAACTGGTTACCTTGACTATCCAATTCGGGATAGATAATACCCTTCAAATCCATCGGACTCTTACCTACTGGCGCCAAAGGGAACTGCCATTGCTTATGTCCGTCAGCCGCAGTAATCTCTTGCACCTCACCCAACGTCATCATCACACGCGATGTCTCTGGGCAAACATATTGGAGATTGGGATAATTAAACGAGAAGTTTGCAGGATTGAGCCTTGTTTCTTTGCTCTTATTCGCACCCGTTGACTCCCAATACACATCCACCTCTTTCACTTGATTAGGATCTACCTCAATGGATGTGCGTCGAAGTAGCGGCTCTTCGTTAGGACGTCTTACTATCTGGTAATATGCCTCTGTAGTATGTTCAATCACAAAGCGCACATCACGCTTCAACACATCATCGTAGGTAAACTCTATCTTCGCAGGGTTGAAGTGCGCCCACGCATCACCCGTACCTTTTTTCTCCCATTTCTCCACATGAATCGTATAAGGACTCCAGTTCGCCACCGTAAAATCCAATGTCAAATACAGCGGAAGCACTTGCCCCCAGTGCATTGTGGCCATGTAGTAAATCTCACCCATCCAATAAGAGCCCTTCTGCGACTCCACCATGTTAGCAAAGCGAAAAGCCGCAGCAGCTGTACTATCAGCAACCAATGTCAAAGCTCCTTGATTGATCGCACCTTGTGGACTGGAGTTATCCACGCTCAACCAATACCCCGTAGTCAAGTCCTGAAAACTATAATAGTAAGACGAACCATTCTGATCAATACGCATCCGCCACAAGCAGTCGTCTGATATCACGCGTGGAGCGCGCACACCACCACTACTTGCCTCCAAATACAAACGGAAATCATATTGCACCCATGGGTCGCTATCATAACTAAACGATACGATATCTCCGCTCACAAACACACCATCAGTCACCGCCTGCGCTTGCGCAATCAGACAACTCAGACAAATATATACTAAGAGAAAAAATCTTTTCATAAGGCTTGAGATTTCTTACGTTTAACCACTTTTACCAACACATATGCACACACCATCACCATCATTGGCAACAGCATACCTCCTACTGGCATCTCCTGACCTACGGGTGGTCTATCAGGACGAGCTGCATATACCATTCCATTCACTTTCACAGGACCACCAAACAGGTTTTCCTGGGTACAAACACTACCACCCACCTCAGCCGAAATAGCAGCAAAACTGCCAGTACCTGAAGCAGTAAACGAATTCCAACCCGTACATGGATCCTTAAACACATACCCTGCATGGTGCATCATGCCGGGTGTATCCATGATTTGGGCTGTATGAGAATACGAATTAGTCACTTTTATCCTTAAAAATCAAATATTACATTCCTTCTTTGACACAAAATATCGGGGCAATTATACGCACCACACACGCCTTCTTGTTTTATAAAAACAAATTAGCTTGCAAAGTTACTATTTTTTTTCGAATTCCCAAAGAAAAAAGAGTACTTTTTCTATATTTTCAACCAAACACCTCATTTTTCAAGCCGCTCATTCCCAACACTTTTCATCATTTTCCGTTAGGTTTACGTCAATTTGGTTTAGTCAGTCCCTTTTCTTTCACTATCTTTCGGTTCTTATTCAAATTTCGTGCAGGGGTAAGTACCGATTGAGCGAATACAACGGGATAAAAGCGTAATTACCTATTCGTCGCAATCAATTGAATATCAATCA
>JAFZGC010000023.1 GCA_017555595.1 Paludibacteraceae bacterium
AGCATGATTACGATTTCGTTGACTTCAACGACGTAAGTACCTACTTTAAGCGCGTTATCAACCTCTGCAAGCAAATGAACTATGCTGAGTTTAAGAGCGAGGCATTTAATCAATATCAACAACAACTCAACGACTTGCTCGCTGAGAAACAAATTAAAGCATAACGACTATGGCAAAAGCATTTCAAAAGATTTATACACAAATCACAGCTATCACTAAGGCTACTTGCTCTCTGAAAGCTGAAGGTGTAGGTAACGACGAGCTCGCTACCGTGAATGGCAAACTCGCTCAGGTCGTTAAGATCATGGGCGACGATGTGACTCTCCAAGTGTTCGAGGGTACTGAGGGTATCCCAACCAACGCGGAAGTAGTATTCCTTGGCAAGGCTCCATCACTCAAGGTGAGTGAGCAATTGGCAGGTCGCTTCTTCAACGCCTATGGCGATCCAATCGATGGCGGACCAGCTATCGAGGGTCAAGAAGTAGAGATCGGTGGTCCTAGTGTGAATCCAGTTCGCCGTAAACAACCATCAGAGTTGATCGCTACTGGTATCGCAGGTATCGACTTGAACAATACATTGGTGTCAGGACAAAAGATTCCATTCTTTGCTGACCCAGACCAACCATACAACCAAGTGATGGCTAATGTAGCTCTCCGTGCAGAGGCTGATAAGATCATCTTGGGTGGTATGGGATTGACCAACGATGATTACCTCTACTTCAAAAACGTGTTCTCTAACGCAGGTGTGTTGGACCGCATCGTGTCTTTCGTTAACACTACCGAGAACCCACCAGTAGAGCGTCTGTTGATCCCAGATATGGCATTGTGCGCAGCTGAGTACTTCGCTGTTCAAAAGCACGAGAAAGTGTTGGTGCTTCTCACCGATATGACACTTTACGCCGATGCGCTCGCTATCGTATCTAACCGTATGGACCAAATTCCTTCTAAGGACTCTATGCCAGGTTCACTCTATTCTGACCTCGCTAAGATTTACGAGAAGGCCGTTCAATTCCCTGAGGAAGCAGGTGGTGGTTCTATCACTATTATCGCTGTGACAACCCTTTCTGGTGGTGACATTACTCACGCTATTCCAGATAACACTGGTTATATCACCGAGGGTCAGTTATACCTCCGTCGTGATAGTGATATCGGTAAGGTAATCGTTGACCCATTCCGTTCACTCTCTCGTTTGAAACAGTTGGTTGCTGGTAAGAAAACCCGCGAAGACCATCCGCAAGTAATGAACGCTGCCGTTCGCTTGTACGCTGACGCTGCAAACGCAAAAACTAAGCAAGAGAACGGTTTCGACCTTACTGACTACGATGAGCGTTGTTTGGATTTTGCGAAGGCTTACTCAAGCCAAATCTTGGCAATCGATGTGAATATCAACACTACCGAGATGTTGGATATCTCATGGAAATTGTTTGGACAATACTTCAAACCAGAAGAGGCAAACATCAAACAAGAACTCGTAAATAAATATTGGCCAAAAGCATAAATAAACTATGGCTATTAATTATCAATTTAATAAAACATCGTTGCAGGCACTTGAGAAGGACCTCAAGATGCGCCAACGTACTTTGCCTACGCTTCAAAGCAAGGAGTCTGCACTCCGCCTTGAAGTGAAACGAGCAAAGGACGAGATCAAGGCGCTCGACGAGGAAGTGGATCGCCGCATCAAGGACTACGACCAGATGTTAGCACTTTGGGGAGAGTTTGACACTTCCCTCATCCACGTGGATGATGTGCGCATGTCCATCAAGAAGATTGCTGGTGTGCGCGTACCCGTGTTGGAAGAGGTGGTGTACTCTACCAAGGAGTTCAGCATCTTCTCCAGTCCAAAATGGTTTGCGGACGGATTCAGCCAACTCAAAGCCATTGCCGATGTAGGTATTCGTCAGGAGTTTGTACGCCGCAAGGTGGAGCTCCTCGACTATGCACGCAAGAAGACCACCCAAAAGGTGAACCTCTTCGAGAAAGTGCAAATACCTGGTTATCAAGACGCTATTCGTAAGATTAAGCGTTTTATGGAAGACGAAGAGAACCTCAGCAAGTCATCACAAAAGATTGTTAAGTCTAAGCGTGAAGCAGAAGCTCGTATGGCTGAGGAACTGGCTAAGAAAGCAGGAAAGGTGACGGTTGTCCCCGATGAAACGGGGAAAACCCTAGACGGAAAGGGGGAAATTTCATGATTACGCAAATGAAGAAATATACCTTCTTGGTATTCCATCGTGAGTACGAGGCATTCCTCGAGCAATTGCGCGAGGCAGGCGTTGTGCATGTGACCGAGAAGGCTGCTGGTATGGCAGAGAACGAGCAGTTGCAACAGTTGCTTGCTGAGACCGACAAGACCCGCAAACTCATTGCACAAGGTGCTCCTGATCAATTGCTGCAAGAGAAAGCTGCCCTCGAGCAACGCATCGCTGCCACCCAAAAGGAGGCAGATAAGATGGCTGTATGGGGCGACTTCTCCGCAGAGCGTATCGAGGACTTGAAGAAAGCAGGTTATACCCTCCGCTACTTTACATGTGCCAAGAAATCTTTCCAAGAGGAGTGGGGTATAGTAGTAGCTGAGCAAGCTGGTACTGTGTATTGCGTGCAAGTGAACAACATGGGCAATGCGCCAGAAGGTTGCCAAGAGCAACAACTCAGCGCGAAGTCTTCTGCCGACCTGATGAAGGATGTAGAGGGACTCAATGGCTTGCTTGTAGCACAAAACGCACGTATCGAACTCTGGGCAAAGGAGAATATCCCTGCGCTTGAGGCTAAACTCGTAGAGTTGAAGCAACAAGTTGATTGGCAACGCGTTACCCTCAATACCGACTCTGAGGCAGACGGCAGTCTGAAGATCCTGGAGGGCTTCTGCCCAGCAGACCAAGCACCTGCGCTCAATGAGATGCTCAGCAAGCAAGAGGTGTATTACCAAGAGGAAGACCCTCAGGCAGAGGACAACACACCTATCAAGCTGCGCAACAATCGCTTTACCAAATTGTTTGAGTCGCTTACAGGTATGTATGGTTGGCCAAACTACAACGAGTATGACCCAACCCCAATCCTCGCTCCATTCTTCCTATTGTTCTTTGCAATGTGTATGGGCGACTGCGGTTACGGTATCATGCTGATGATTGTCGGATTGCTGATTGCTAATAAGAAACTCAATATCGCTATGTTCGAAGGTCTTGGTCCTATCATCACCGTGTTGGGTGTAGGTACGACTATCGTTGGTTTCTTCCTTGGTACGTTTATGGGCTTCGACTTGTATGCTGCCGAATGGGTACCTCAAGCATTGAAGAGCGTGATGATCAAGGGTGAGGTGTCTGTTGCAGGCATGACCTACGATTTGCAAATGGTATTGGCACTTGGTATTGGTGTGTTCCATATCTGTTTGGCGATGGTGGTCAAGGCTATTTGCTCTACACAACAGCTTGGTTTTAAGGAGAATATCGCTAACTGGGCGTGGACATTGCTCATCGTAGGTGGTCTGATCGTCACTATCTTGGGTATGACAGTATTGCCACAAGAGGTGTTCAAATGGACTATTATTGCTGTGGCTGTAGTATCAGCATTGGGTATCTATGTGTTCAATACTCCTGGCCGCAATCCGCTGGTGAATATCGGTTCTGGTTTGTGGGATACCTATAATATGGCTACTGGTATTTTGGGCGATGTGCTCTCTTACATCCGTCTGTATGCCCTTGGTTTGGCAGGCGGTAAGTTGGGCGAAGCCTTCAATACGCTTGGTGATATGGTGTTGGGTGATAGCATTGTATCATGGGTGCCATTTGTGCTTATCTTCGCTATTGGTCACGTCTTGAACCTTGCCATGTCGGCGCTTGGTGCGTTCGTTCACCCATTGCGTTTGACTTTCGTAGAGTACTTTAAGAATGCCGGATACGAAGGCAAGGGTACTCTGTATCAACCATTTAAGAAATAAACTAATAAACTAATAAACTAATAAAAAATTACAATTATGATTAACGAAATTTTAGGTTATCTCGGATGGGGCTTGATGTTGGGTCTCTCTGGTATTGGTTCTGCGTATGGTACTACTATCGCAGGTAACGCAGCTGAAGGTGCGTTGAAGAAGAACAAAGAGAAATCAAGCTCTTACATGATTCTTTCTGCACTTCCTGCTACTCAAGGTCTCTACGGTTTCGTAGCGTTCTTGATGTGGATGAGCAAGGATTTTGCTGCTGATGGTCTCAAACTCTTCGCTATCGGTTTGGTAGTAGGTGTTGTGTTCCTCATCTCAGCTATCCGTCAAGGGCAAGTTTGTGCTAATGGTATCGCAGGTATCGCTGGTGGTCACGATGTTCAAACCAACACCATGATCTACGCAGCTCTCCCTGAGTTCTACGCAATTCTTTCTTTGGTTGCAGCATTGATGCTCAACTAATTTCCATTCATTGGTCACGACCAATAATTGATAATGGAAGAGGCAAGAAGCTTCTTCCATTATTTTTTTGTAAAAACCTTAAATTATTTGGTAGATTCAAAAAAATGTTGTACTTTTGCTGCCAATAAACAAAGGTCGTACACTTTTAATCCTTAAATACTATGCGACACCATCAGAAAATTGCGATTGCCCGTTTGATCTCAGACCTTATCAAATCAGATGATGTGATATGTAAAGAGGAGATAGCACTCTACAACCACATTATTTGCACTTTTGATATCTCGCAAGACGAACTGCACGAAGCGCAGTTTGTTTCACAGGCTGAAGCTGTGTTCTATATCAAGAAAATGGTTCCTAGTGAACAGAAAAAGATTTTCTCTATTTTACACAAAGCAGCTTATTCTGATAATTCGTGCGTTGCGCGTGAAGCATTGCTTTTGCTTACCCTTTCACTTACACTTAATGATACAAATGATAAATACAAACTTTTGTCTTCTAAAATAAATGGGTGGCAAAACGTAGATAAGTACGTGGTGTATATCGAAAGTGATTTTATGCCAGCTATTAATGAGGAGATTCTAGAGCAATATGATACAATTGCTAATCTCCTGCATCTGTGGAAGTTTGAGTTTATATACATACCTCAACTTTCGCAATCGTTCTGTGAGATGGATCGTTCTTATCTTTGTGATATCATTCGTTATATGAATCCGAGACTATCTACAGAAATGCTTAATAACCTTTACGAACGCTTAACCAATTTTACCACAGAGAGTTTCACACTTGATTATTTAGCTAATTCCACTCATCAAAATATCTTCTATGACATTGAACCTTCCTTGTTTATCAATGTAGGTGTATCCAATGTTCTTGCTCTGAATACAGGTCAACAAGATACTACTTGGGGCAATTTTCTAACGATTCGTCTAGAAGATGAACCTAATTGCGTACTCAACGAGGTACGTCGTTTTTTAGATCAATACGAGACTTATATTACAGAACCTGAGTTTCAACGTCCTAAACGAGGAAAAGGATTATTCCGTTATCATGGATTTTACAAACAGTTATTTGATTTTCTCGCCCGTCAGCATACCAATGGAGAGGAGAATAATATATTAATAGATCTTCCTGCTCGCCGTATCTGGATGCGTGGTGTGGAGATTGCGATGAGTGCAACGCAATTAGCAACTTATGTGTTCATTTTGCATCAAACCTATTGTACTCATCATGGTGGTTTGATTAAAGCAGGACAGCATCATCCGCTATCTGAGAAAGACATACTACATTTAGGTCATTCCTATCGAACTATATGCAATCTCTTTCGTGATACTCCAGTTGTGTGCGAACGCCCATATATGGACGATGTGCCAAATATTCGTGGATATATTGCTCGAATACGAACGATGATTGAGAATCAGATAGAAGCCCAAGATATAGACTATTATTATCCTAAAGACTCGGCAGATAATAGTATGTATCGAATAGCGATCAATCCGTGTTTTGTGAAAATTCGCCATGCAGGAGGTGAATGTTTGTTTACAGATTTCTCATTGTGGAAACAACTGAAATAGCGTTGTAGTATAGAGGAGTTGTGTAACAATATTGCTATTTTTGAGCATAGGTCATATGATTTGAAAATAGCAATATTGTTATTTTTTGTGTAGGTATGGCAATTGTAGTATTTTTGCAGCGATTTTTAACAACGGCTTCTGCCATTAAACCACTTAACCAATTTAACTAATAGACTAACAACTATGTCACACTATTATTTTCATCATCCTGCCAGATTATCGCTGGAGGAGCAAGTGAATCGGATTTCTACTTGCAAAATGGTTAGGAGTATGCTGTGGATGAATATAGGGACATTGTTTTTAATACCTATTCTAGACTTGATTTTTGATGATATGTCTTATAGGGTATGGATATTATTGCTGATTTTCGTGGGAATGTTTTTGTACGTGTGTATCCTTACTTGGCTTACTGGGCATTGGAATCGGCGGAAGCAACGTATGGAACTTAGTCCAATTATCAATGTATCGATTATGATCTTGTCAAGTATTTGTGTGATATCTTTTTATCTCAATGTCTTTGGTGGAGTAGGCGGGTGGAGACTTTATCTTTTTCCCATAGGCATGTCGCTGCTCGTTTTGTTAATAACTATTATTCTAGCGGTTACTAAACATAGACGTAGATGATTTCCTTTGCAATGGGACTAAAAACAAGGACTATCCGTTTTGGATAGTCCTTGTTTTGTTTAGTGGACGGCGCGACGCGCCTACTATTTAAAGGGAATTACTTCACCTCTTCGAAGTCAACGTCCTCAGCTGCGCCTTGGTTGCTGTTGCCACCATTTTGTGCGCCACCTTGGGCACCGCCTTGGAAGTCAGCACCTGGTTGTTGACCTGCTTGCGCTTGCGCGTTGTACATCTCTGCGCTAGCAGCTTGGAAAGCAGTCATAAGTGCTTGATTAGCAGCTTCGCACGCGTCAGCATCTTTCTTCTCGTAAGCTGCCTTGAGGTTTTTGAGTGCCTCCTCGATAGGAGCTTTCTTATCAGCAGGAATCTTGTCGCCGAGCTCAGCGAGTTGCTTCTCAGTTTGGAAGATAGTAGCATCAGCTTGGTTGAGCTTAGCAACACGCTCTGCCTCCTTCTTATCTGCCTCAGCGTTAGCCTCAGCCTCAGCCTTCATGCGCTTGATCTCATCGTCGCTCAAGCCGCTTGATGCCTCGATGCGGATCTTTTGCTCCTTGCCAGTAGCTTTGTCCTTAGCAGTTACGTTGAGGATACCGTTGGCATCGATGTCGAAGGTCACTTCAATCTGTGGCTCGCCACGACGTGCTGGCATGATACCATCGAGGTGGAAGCTACCGATGAGCTTGTTTTGTTGTGCCATTGGGCGCTCGCCTTGATATACCTTGATCTCTACAGATGGTTGGTTGTCAACCGCTGTGGTGAAGGTCTCAGCTTTCTTAGTTGGGATAGTGGTGTTCGCCTCGATCATTTTGGTCATCACGCCACCCATAGTCTCGATACCGAGAGAAAGTGGAGTAACGTCGAGCAAGAGCACGTCTTTCACATCACCAGTCAAGACACCACCTTGGATAGCTGCACCGAGAGCCACAACCTCATCTGGGTTAACGCCCTTAGATGGAGCTTTGCCGAAGAATTTCTCTACAGCTGCTTGGATAGCAGGGATACGGGTTGAACCACCTACGAGGATGATCTCGTCGATATCGCTAGTGCTGAGACCTGCATTTTGCAATGCGGTGCGGCATGGAGCGATAGTGCGTTGTACGAGGTCATCGATGAGTTGCTCAAATTTAGCACGAGTCAAGGTCTTCACCAAGTGAGCTGGTACACCATCAACTGGCATGATGTATGGCAAGTTGATCTCAGAAGAAGTGGTGTTAGAGAGCTCGATCTTAGCCTTCTCAGCTGCCTCTTTCAGACGTTGCATAGCCATTGGGTCTTTGC
>JAFZGC010000003.1 GCA_017555595.1 Paludibacteraceae bacterium
GCTCAATGAGTGTGCGGTTGAGGTAGATGAAAGGACCATATCCGCCATCCACCCAACGCTCGTGACCATAGATAGCCATTAGATAGGTGCTTGTGAGCGCAGCAGCACGATCGATATTGAAATGCTGGATGGTAATGCCAGCCATATCATATGCTTGTTCGGAATACCCCTTCATAGGGCGACCCACTACTAGCAATTGATAATTGGTTTTGCCAATACGATGGTTAAGTTGTTCCATTAGGAACCCAATATCTTGATTGATTCCCAGATACATATCTTCTTGTTCTGCGGTAGCAATAGCATCTGAAGTTGCTTTAGGAGAGATGGTCGTGAGTTGTAGAAGAAGCAAATCTGGGATGTTGTCCTCTCCTAACTTCTCTATTTGCTGCATACCGAGTGCCATCTCAATGACCAGTGTATTAGCAGCGGGGGTGTGCAGTAAGTCTTTCTTGGGCAAATAATTGAATAGGCGTCGGCGTTCGTCTTGACTGGGCGCAGTGTACATGGATATATCCAGACGTGGCGTCCATGTTTTTTCGGATAAGGTATTGATTCTGCCACTCATGTTCATGGCGTCAGCGGCAGCAGGTAATCCTTCTGAATAGAAAGAGGTGGTAACCCATTTGAGGTTGTTGGCGTCCAACCAACAGCATGCATTAGCAGCATGACCTGCCATAAGTATAGTGGCTTGTGGTTGCAAGCCGACGGCATAAATCTTGGCTTGTGTTCCTTGCTGAATACGCCATTCATCCGTAATTGTGGAGGTTGCGATAGTACGTGGTGAAAGTTGAAGCGATGTGCCGATGCCTGATGATTGGTCATCAAAAAGCGTGTAGTTATTGGTGCGGTATGTGCGGTTGAAAACTTGATCGCTCATCACGCCATGGCGCGATGGGGTAGTACCTGTCATGAGGGTGGCAGTAGTCTCTTGTCCACCATTAACCATATGCGGAAAAGCCACGGTGGTTTGGAAAGCCTCTTCGCTCATTGTGCGTAATCCTCCTGCCGACCAATAAGGACGGAGTTTAGTGAGGTTGTCTTGAGTCATACCATCCACTACTACTACTACCGTCAAACGAGGGTGTATAGCAGACATTGATATGGGAAATGTTGTCAGAATGAGAGCTATCAATGTAGCCAATAAATGAGTCGTGCGCATAGATGAATGAGGGGTAAAATAATAAGTCGCCAGCTGAAACCAACCAACGGATGTACGGAAAAGAATGTAAGGAATATAACAATAGCCAGTAGAATAAGATAAATGATACCCAACATGGCGTCAATCCACCATGATAGTTTATGGCGTTTTCTATCCCACCAACTGATGATGATCATGAATAAGGCAAAGAGTGTCAACCCCAGTCGGCAGTCTGCATACCAAGGTACGGGTGCCACTTGGAATGGAGTGATGTTTTCGCGAATAACCAATGGTGTTCCGTCAGTAAGGCGTGCCTCTGAGAGGTAAAACATCAATTCTTCGGGTAAGAACAATCGTTGTTCGTTGCTCATGGGGTGGTCGGCTTTTGTTCCGAAAACTAAATTGATGCCCAAATCTACCCACGAATAGGGACCTGTATAATGGGAGATGGTAGAACGAAAAGGTTGATTTATATAGCCTTGATATGAAGAAATAATCGTATCTTGCAAAGCATTTTTGAGTAAGTGATAAGGGCGCGTAGCGCAGTTGTCAAATACAAAATTATATAGATAGTAACGGTTTTCTGGTTGGTAATTAATGAGCAAGGTATCTAATACGTTTTGCTTTTGTACTTGAGTGAGATTGAGTTCTTGTAGATAGGTTTTTCGCCCAATAGTACGATAGAACTTGACAAAATAAGAGTAAGGCTCTATACCTAATTGATAGTAGGTCTCGCCTCTAACGAATTTCAAGTAAAATCCTTTCTCCATCAAGGAGAAGATCCCATAGTTGAATACGATATCCATTTGCTTTTCGGGGTCGCATACGCGTATGCCTGTGTGCCCATATTTGGACCATACCTCTGTTCCTGGTGTGCAGGTAAGCAAGTAGATTTTTGCCTTGTCGCTCAGTGTAATAGGATGAGACAATGATTGGGCTATACTTGGAAAAGTAAATATCACTAACAATATGGAAAATAAGTATTTACGCATGATAGATAATGAGGTTAGGAAAAAATGTACATATGGTACCTAATAAGTAGCCGCAAACGACTTGCAATGATGTGTGCGCACTGAGATTGAGGCGTGCGTACATTACTAATAGAGATGTTGATAATATGCAACAAATCAGTGAGATAGGTAAAGTGTTGTGGTACATTGCAATGCTGCATATTCCGCCTAATATTCCCCCCATACCTGTGAGGTGAGCCGAAATCTTCCACCAATGATTGATGATGGTTACCAAAAGAAGTGCTACTGTAGCACCTATTGCTACGCATATCCAAACAAGAGGCATATGGATGATTTCTGCCACAAAGTAGCACCAAAAAATGAAGCAAATCAGCGTATAGATATACGGGGTGGTGCGTTCTTTGGCGTTGTCAATATGCAATGAAGATATGCTGCCGCGTTTCCAAAGTAGACATATTAGTCCGATAGGAATTAGTGCCGTCAATATGAATGTGCCGATAATGCCTACCCAAATGTATATAATAGGCAACTCAGAGCAGCGAGTATGCATAGTGGTCATGTATATGCTCATTCCATAGGTGGGCATAAACAATGGATGCATCAGAATACTCAGCGTCCGAGATAAGATGTCGAATATCTTTTGCATAGACCTTATATTTGGTGGCGCAATCGAGCTACAGGAATACCTAATTGCTCGCGATATTTAGCAACAGTTCGTCGAGCGATAGCATAGCCATTCTCATGTAGAATTGCAACTAATTCATCATCTGTAATGGGATGTGATTTATCTTCTTGAGCTATTAAATCGCGTACTTTTTGCTTAATTTCACGTGTGGATATTTCTTCACCATCCTTTTTGGTAATAGCCTCTGAGAAAAAATATTTGAGAGGAAAAATACCAAATTGTGTTTGTACATATTTATTGCTACAAACACGTGAAATGGTAGAGATGTCATGCTTTGTGCGGTCTGCAATATCTTTTAGAACCATTGGCCTAAGGTATGAACTATCGCCCTGCAAGAAGAACTCGCGTTGATATGCCACAATAGCACTCATTGTTTGCATAAGTGTCTCATTGCGTTGGCGAAGAGCATCAATAAACCATTTGGCATCATCAATCTTACTCTTTACAAATCGTGCTGCTTCTCGATTAGATGATTTTTGTTGGTTTTCTTGCGAATATAGTTCGAGCATTTCGCTATATTCGGAAGATACATGTAAGGGTGGAATATCGCCTTGGTTGAGGGAAACAACCAACTCATCGTTCTCTTCTTCCACGATAAAATCGGGTACAACTACCGATTGGTTGCGGTCGTATACCGTTCCTAACCAACTATTACCAGGGCGAGGATTCAAACGGGTAATCTCGGCAATAGCCATTTTCAATTGTTGTTCCGTGATATCCAAACGCTGCATAATCTTGTTGTATTGTTTGCGCGAAAATATATCAAGGAAACGTGATACAATGGTTACAGCGAGTATCACCGCAGGTGTTTGTTCTTTTTGTCGTAATTGAATCAATAAGCATTCTTGCAAATCGTATGCAGCTACACCAGGAGGATCAAACTGTTGGATTTGTAAGATAATTTCCTGCATTCTTTCATCTGTAATACTAATTCCCTCACGAAATGCAAGATCATCCACCAATTCCTCGGTGGTACGACGTAGATAGCCATTCTCATCAATATTCCCTACAACGAACTTGGCAATGTGGCGATCTGGCTTATCCAACTTAGTAAGATAAATCTGCGATTTGAGGTATTCGCCAAAACTCATTCCTACTGAAAAGGGGATGTCCTCGCGCATACTCTCTTGCGAGCGATTGCTATACGAGCTGCGTTCGCTCATATCGTCATCCTGTACGTAATCGTCATAATTGAAGTCATCGTTTTGCAGTGGATTTTGGTAATCATCATCTTGCGAATCTTGCTCTTGGTAATCTAAGTCTTGTGTCTTATCTACGCCTTCTTCCAAAGCTGGATTTTCTTGCAATTCCTCATTGATACGCGCCTGTAACTCACACGCAGGCAGTTCCAGCATGCGCATTACCTGAATCTGTGCAGGCGAGAGCTTGGTCTGGAGTTTCTGTTGTTGGGTCAGTGTGAGTGAAGCCATGATAGTTGACAGTTGATAATTGACAGTTTACATTTGATCGTTATTTGCAAGCGTTGATAGCATCCAGCAGGTTATCCGTGATATATGCCAATTGCTCATCATCCAACTCGGTGTGCATAGGTAGTGAGAGCACGCATGCAGCTAATTTTTCTGCCACAGGGAAGTCGCCTTCTTTGTATCGAGGATCTTGATATGCTTTTTGCATGTGCAATGGGATAGGGTAGTATATCATAGAAGGAATACCCTTTTCTGCCAATGATTTGCGCAATGCATCTCGATTTACGTCCACAAGGCGCAAGGTATATTGATGGAATACATGCGTAGATTGAGTGTTGCGCGCAGGAATCAATATGTTTGGGTGGTTTGCGAAAGCATTGTCGTAGTAACTTGCTGCACGCTGGCGCGAAACGATATATTCGTCCAAATGAGGCAACTTGGCATCTAATACAGCGGCTTGAATACTATCTAAACGCGAGTTAACGCCTACTGTATCATGATGGTAGCGAATCACCATACCGTGATTGGCAATAGCACGCATTTTATCAGCCAATGTATCATCGTTGGTAAAGATAGCACCTCCATCGCCGTAACAACCCAAGTTTTTCGATGGGAAGAAGCTTGTGCAACCGATATGTCCGATAGTGGATGCCTGTTGTACAGAACCGTCTGCATGGGTGTATTGGGCACCAATGGCTTGGCAAGAATCTTCTATTACATATAAATCATGTTCTCTAGCAATATCCATAATTGCATCCATATCCGCACACTGACCAAATAGATGTACAGGTACTATCACCTTTGTGCGTGGAGTGATGGCTTTGCGAATAGCGTTCACAGAGATGTTCATAGTATCCCACTCCACATCAACTACCACGGGTTTCAAACCCAGTAACGCCACCACTTCGGCAGTAGCAATAAATGTGAAGGTGGGGGTAATGACTTCGTCTCCAGGTTGCAATCCGAGTGCCATCAGAGCTATTTGCAGGGCATCTGTTCCATTACCAACAGGAATCACATGCTTGGATCCTGTGTAGGTTTCCAAATGTTCTTGAAAACTCTTTACAGTAGGCCCTTTGATAAAGGCAGCGGAGTCAATCACGGCTTGAATGCCACGATCAATATCTTCTTTGATGTGTTGATACTGCGTTTGCAGATCTACCATTTGAATCTTTTTCATTGTTTTTTTTCGATGACATATTCTACCTCCCGAATACTAGAGCGTGTTTGGGTGATATATGGGTTGTTGCAGATGATTTTTATAGGAAGAATGGTTTGCGTAGATTGAGGATATTCGCATACAGCGCGAAAATCCTCTTCGGTAATATCTTGGAAGTGCGATATGCCTACGCGTGCAATGACGGTGGTGTTTTGTGGAAAGAGGTGCATCACTTCACCTTCGGGTAGGTTGTTTACCTCAATGGGTATAAGAAATGATTTTTCGGTAAAGGCTTCGGCTATCCACGACACGGTAATGGTATTGGCTTGTGTGCGAATGCCAACTGGTAGTTGCAGTGACAATTGGCGTTTGACGGTGTCGTGAATCTTTTCTAATGCTACTATATCGGTACATACGGAGTCTATTTGGTCAATAGCCTCTTGTGTTCCATAGATATTCACTTTCGCTGGTTCTACTATGGGGGGAAGCGCTAACTGATATTGCTGTTCAAGCGTCCATGTGGCACACAATTTTACAGGCACTGTCTTGGTGGCTTCTACATAATAGGTAGTAGTGATTTCCTCTGGTCGAACTTGTTGAATAGTAGTGGAACCAGGCAGGTAGTCTTGGATTTTTTGTCGGAGCACATCGGTAGATAGTAAAAGTGTTCCGTTAGAAAGGTTGAGCTTTTCAGCTAAACTGATGGTGATAGTAGGCTTTGTGTGTTGCACTTGTCGGAGCAGTCGTCCATTATCGCGTAGTACAACTGTGAGGTGAGTGGGAAGAGGAGTGTTGAAAACTACCTGTGCGGGCACATGGGCATACGCAACAGGTAGTTTTATTTCCACTTCGCGTTCAGAACTCATTGCGCGTCCCCACCAAACGAGGGCGGCTAAACCCACAAATAGCAGATAGACTAGTGCATCCTTGCGCACTAGCCATTCCCATAATTGTTTGGTTTTCTGCGTGGTATGTGATAAGTCTATTTGCACGCCGAGTCTCTAAAAGGATTATTTCGTGTTTTGCGCGGTTTGTTGCACATCTTCTGCTGCAACATATACACTTCCTTTATCCACTTTGATAGTTACATCTTTAGCTACCTCAATCAAGAATGCGTTGTCTTGTACCTCTTTGATGTTGCCATAGATACCACCTGCTGTGATAACTTTGTCGCCTTTCTTCAATGCTTCGCGTTGTTTTTGTAATTCTTTTTGTTTCTTTTGTTGTGGACGAATCATGAAGAAGTAGAAAACTACGAAAATTAAAATCATCATTCCCCAAAAGAGAAGAGGATTTTGTTGTTGTCCGTTGTTAGCAGTAGTGGCTGCTTGTAATAAAATGAAATGTAACATGTGTTTTGAATTTTATAGTTTTTAATATAATTATCGCTTGATTTTGAACAATTTGTTTTCTTCGCGTAAGTCATTCACAATGCGATTGAGTACACCGTTGATGAAGATATGACTTTTTTCGTTGGAGTATTCTTTGGCAATCTCGATATATTCATTCATGGAAATTTCTAATGCTATTTCGTTGCATTTACGTATTTCTGCCAATGCCACAAGTAGAATGATATAATCCATGTATGCTATACGATCAGCTTCCCAGTTATGCAATGCTTTTGTTATTAAGTCCTGATTTTCTTTGGTTTGTTCTATACTCCATTGCAACAAGTTTTTGCCAAAATTTAGTTCTTCTTCAGAACTAAACATTGCTAATAGAGGCAATTCATCAGTATCTTCTTCTTTAAATCGTTTAAGAGTTTTGATGACGTATGTAATGACCATATCACAATCAATAGTCCATCCTTCTTGGTCTAGTGCTACCTCCATTTCTTCCAAAGCAGAAATCAAATCATTACTGTCCGATAGCAGTAGCCCATAAATTTTGCGCCAAAGGTTTTTTTCATCTTCGTAAGTAGGTGAATCTAATGACATAAACTCTTGATAGAAAGATGTGTTTACTAGTCGTCGATAGGTGGATTCAATAGCAGACATGCCAGTATCCCAGCGAAGATGTTCGTTTTCTAGATAGTTTCTCAGGCGGTGATTGTTAAATATTTGTTGCGCGATACGGTTGTTTACAAAATTTCGGTTAGCATTGTATGGTTGATGCAGTACAATGGCACGCTTTTGGTTTTCACTAATCTGTTCTTCTGCGTAAGTGGTTAATTCATCTGCAAAACTCAGCAACATCATATAAAGGCTATATGTGCTGGAAAACTTGTTTAGTAATGTCTTGCGTGCAGATAAAGTGGTGTGGTCATTACCACTGTAGTGCGCAAAGAGCGTTTGGACAACTTTGGTCCTAACTAATGTTCGATTTATCATATTCTTGATGTTAAATATCAAATTATTTCACGCTGCAAAGGTACAATAAAAAATACACATTTGCAAGAAAATCGCACGAAAGTTTACTTTTAGATGCGATTTTCTTACAAATAGGCTGCATAGCACGGTAGTTGATTCAAATACATCCATTTTTCTTGTCTCAAGTCGCAAATGGTTGTTAAACTATAGGGAAGCTAAATGATGGTATGGAAGTGGTAACAGAATGGTAACGGTAGAGGCTGGAGAAAAGATATATCAAACTACAAAAAAATGCATTTTAGGCTAATTTTGATTCGGTTGCTCTGAATTTTCTGTTGTTTTCTTGCGTATTTACATTTTTTGTTGTACCTTTGCAGAAAATTAACTAAATATAGAATGATTAAAGAGATGGAAAATCGTAGATTTGAAGGAAAAAATGAGCCTGAAATTGTGTATTCACGCTCGGTTAAAGCAGGTAAGCGCATCTATTATTTGGATGTGAAGAAGGCTCGTAATGAGGACTTGTATCTCTGTATTACAGAAAGCAAACGTAAACAGACTGGTGAAACGGAGTTGCCACAATTTGAGAAGCACAAAGTGTTTCTTTATAAAGAGGATTTTGCGCATTTCACAGAGGGACTTCAAGATGTTATTTCCTTTGTTCAAAACCAACTGGGTGAGATTGAAGAGCGCAAAGAATGGACTCCTGAAACAGCGGAAACATATGCAGAGGAACATCAAATAGAAAAGGTAGAGGATAAAACCGAAGATAAATCTATCTTGGGAAGTATCTTGAATAGGTTGAAAAACTAAATACTATCAACAATAGTATCTGCTACCTCCTGCTTCGAAAGAAGTGGGAGGTTTTTTTGGGTGCCGTTTGCATAGAGCAATGTTACTTTGTTGGTGTCCACACCAAAGCCAGCCCCCTTATCTTGCAGAGAGTTCAATACAATCATATCAAGATTCTTGCTTTGTAACTTTTGCTCTGCATTGGCCTGCTCATTGTGTGTTTCCAAAGCAAAACCGATTAATGTTTTTTCGCCTTTCATCTTACCCAGTGTAGCTGCAATATCTGCGGTAGTTTGGAGATGGATAGTTGTTTCGGTTTGTCCAGGCTTTTTCTTAATCTTTTTATCAGCAGTATCAGATGGTGTGAAGTCTGCTACCGCCGCACATAGTATGGCTATGTCTGCTTGATCGAATGCTTGTACACTGGCTTCGCACATCTCTGCGCTTGATGTGACGGGTAAGATATTTAATGGGCAAAACGCTTGCCATGCTTTCAGTGATAAATGGGTAGGGCCACTAACTAATGTAACCTCTGCGCCTCTATTGAGGCACGCGCGAACAAGCGCGTAACCCATCTTGCCCGTCGAGGCATTGCTGATGTAGCGCACGGGGTCTATTGCCTCTTGAGTCGGTCCAGCGGTAATGAGTATGTGTTTGCCCAATAGGGTCTTAGGCGTAAGGGCGTATTCGGCTGCTGCAACCAATACTTCTATTTCTTGCATGCGACCTTTTCCCGTTGTACCACATGCTAATTCGCCGCTGGCTGCATCGAGCATAGTGATGTTGTCCCATTTTGCTAACTCGCTGATAGCCTTTTGGGTAGCAGGCGAGTCATGCATATTGGTGTTCATTGCAGGAGCAATTACCACGGGTTTGCGCATGGCAGCAAATGTGGTGGTTAGTGCATCGTCGGCAATACCATTTGCCATTTTGCATAGCACGTTGGCAGTAGCTGGTGCTATGAGCATGATATCTGCCCAATCGGGAAGGGAAATGTGCTCAGTGCTATGCTCGTTGATGGCGGCAAAAACATCCGAATAGACCTTGTGTCCGCTAACCGTTTGCAGGGTAAGAGAAGTGACAAACTCCAAGGCATGCTTGGTAGTTGTCACTTGCACATCTGCGCCTGCTTTTTTCAGGAGGCGGATTAGTTCTGGAATCTTATAGGCAGCGATGCCGCCACTAACTCCTACTAAAATATGTTTGCCTGCTAAATTCAATTATTTCAGCACTTCATCTCGATTGCCGCTGCGGTAGATGAGTTCGTCATCAATAAATTCCTGCATGGCAATTAGTGTTGG
Source organism: Paludibacteraceae bacterium (assembly GCA_017555595.1). Classification (GTDB taxonomy): domain Bacteria; phylum Bacteroidota; class Bacteroidia; order Bacteroidales; family Paludibacteraceae; genus Colicola. Next base: position 9,783 of record JAFZGC010000003.1, read on the forward strand.
TTTGGGCAATTGCTCGTAGCTACGTGAAATCTCTATTTGTTCTTTGTTTTCAAAGGTTTCTTCAATAGAATCTTGAGGAATAGAAAAATCTTGTAATTTTGAGTCTAATTCTTTCTTGAGTGCGGCGCTGATTTGATTGCTACGTTTGCCAATGATGGCAACGGTTTCATATACATTGCCTACTTTCTCAGTTAATTCGTTGAGGTCCCTTGTGATTGTGGTTTTGGGAGCTTTAGTTTGTTTGTAATCAATCATATTTGTATGTTTATTAAATATTTCAAAGTGAGTGACTTGTCTTTTTGGCTTCTTTTCCGATGCGTTCTGCTGCGGTGCGATGTTTAGAGTCGGGATACTCGGTGATGAAATTGTAGTATTCATCCTCGGTTTCACGTGCTCGCTCTTCTTTTTTATTTTCAACAGAATTTAGCATTTGTTGGTATTTGGATTGCAAAATGAGCCAATTAAATTCCTCTTGGTATTTGTTGGTTGGGTAGTTTTTTAGTGCGTTTTTTGCAATGATTTCAGCACTTAAGTAATTGTTGCCTAAATAGGTACCTAAATTGTAGTATAATTTAGCATTTAGGTATTCTTTATATGCCAATTTGTCGTACAATTCTCCCATTTCTTTGTATGCTTGCTCTGCATATGGGCTTTCTGGATACAATTCCACAAATTGTGTAAAAAATTCAATGCCCTTTTTCGTTTCAGTTTGATCTAATCGAGCATCGGGAGCGTCTAAATAATAGCAATGACCTACATGGTATCGTGCTTCTATAATATATCGACCCTTAGGGTAGTTTCGGATGTATGCTTGGTAGTATTCAGAGGCTGATGAATAATCTTTTTGTCCCATATAACAACGAGCCAAATAGGCTAATACATCTTGCGAACGATCTGTACCACGATAATATGACGTGATGTCATCTAGCAACGTTTGCGCCTTTATATATTGTCCGTCATTGAAATAAACCAGTGCTTTTTGGTATTTCAAGTCAGGATCTTTAGATTTGAGTAGCTGTTGGTACTCACCGCAAGCGGTAAATGCCAATATTATGCATGCTATGAAAAATCCCTTCTTCGTCATAATATAAAATTCAACCTGCAAAAGTACTGCTTTTTTTTGATATATGCAAATAAAAGTGAATTTTTAGTGATTTTTTGTTTAAAACGACCATCTTTGAGATGTAACGATGCGCAAAGTATCATTATCTGCTACAATTAAATAGCATGCGGCATCCTCGGTCTGTTCTATCATTTCTATTGCACCTTGCTCTCCTAAAACCATGCATGCGGTTGCCAATGCATCGGAACGCATACAACTATTAGCACTGACTGTTGCACTCAATAAAGTATGTTCTACTGGGTAACCTGTGCGAGGATCTATCGTGTGGCTGCGGCGTTGTCCGTTAGCAAAATAGTATTGCAAATAGTTGCCAGATGTGGCCATATATAATTGGTTACTTTCAATGATTTCTTGTAATTCCTTTTCGGCACCTTTTGCATCAATTGTTGGTCGAGTAATACCCACACGCCAAGCCTTACCTTTTTCGTTAACGCCTTGTAGTACGACTTCGCCACCAATATCTACTAGCAAGTTGTTACAACCTTTTTCGCGTAATAAATCAGCCACAACGTCACAAGCGTATCCTTTAGCTATCGCGCTGGCGTCTAATGTGATGCGATTGTCTGCTTTTAGTAGGCAATGGTTTTCTAAACGTACTTTTTGATATCCAACAAACGCTTTGATGCTGTCTATATTGATGTCTTGGTTCTTGGTTCTTGGTTCTTGGCTCTTTGTGCCAAATCCCCAAGCGTTGACTAATGGTGCCACAGTAATGTCAAATGCGCCTTTAGATAATTGACTGATAGCATATGCTTCATGATACATGGCGTCAAATAGCGAGTCGGTTGCAATGCTGTCGTTGCGGTTGATGTGGCTAATGATAGAATTATGGTTGAAAATGCTCAGCGAATTATCAAACTCTTCTAGGCGTTGCTTGATGGCATGGTGCAAATCGGTAGTGCTTTCGTATCGTATGTTATAGTAGGTGCCGAAGATATTTCCTTGGTGGTGATAGTATTGTTTTTTAGGGGTATTAGGCAATAATAGCAGCAAACTTGCTGCTATTATTGCGAATCCCAATGCAATCCATTTCTTCATAGAGATATTGTACATTGTAAATCATCAAATGGTAAATGGTTCCTACCATTCGTTGCCTAAGTACAAACTAGCTCCGAATCGCCAGTTGAGGCGTTGGTCAAATTTGTTCTCTAGGGTGGTTGTCAAATTTGTTTTGTCCAAGCCATAACAATTGAGCATTACTTCGCCCCATACGCCGAAGAATAGGTGCTTGAGTTCAAAGTCGCGCTCCAAACGTAGGTTGATGTTATTAATTGCTACAGTCTTGGCATTGGTCCAAACTTCCTGATAACCAGTGTATGAACTGCGCCATGGTACAATGCCCACACGCGCTCCGAGCAAGAGACCTAACGGTAGGTTGAAGTCATAGCCCAATTCTATGTATGTGGACCACGCACGTATGGTATCGTTGTTGTTGACATAACAATCCTTACCAAAAACTGTGGTGTACCAATCTACAGAGAGTGGCACGCTCTCTATGATATCGCCCAAATGGAAACCGATATGTGCCTCCATTGTTGTTTCTTGCTCCCACTCATCACCAATCTGTTTGTCCTCGGGAAGCATAGGATTGGGTTCGTTGGGACAGCCTTGAAAACCGCCTTTTGGGAAATAAGGGGTGTTTTCAAAATAGTATAGGTGTGTCAAATCAACCTGTACGCCGTAGTTGTCATAACCGATTGTGATGTCTAATTCAGGATTTAAGTTCTCGAATGTCCAGTTGTCGGCACCGATATTAGCCCAGCCACTTACATACAGCCCTTCCCAGTCTAATGTAACAGATGGTTGGATAGATATACCTCCTAAATTGTAGCCACGCCACAAATAGGAACTAGTTACATCTACACCTACGTCAAGAGTTAGACCTAACTCTTTTTTGATTTCTTTTTTTTCATCTTTATCTTCTTTGTCTTCAGCGTATGCCTTATGAGGACAAGCACTAACGCCTATCAGCGTTAGTGCTAAAATCAATAATGTTTTATTCATTTGCAGTGTTTAATCATTATAATGCGTTCTTGCTCGCCCAAGCGATGCGCAACGCAACCTCAAGAATCTTAGTCTCGTCAAGTACCACGATGCCACCATCAGGACCTGGCTCAATGTGATAACCTACTGTTGCGGTGCCATTGAAAAATGCGCGTACGTCATCAGCTGCAATTCCTAACTCCTCAGCAATTACAGCTGAACTACCTTTTGGAAGACTGTCCTTCACTTCTCTCAGTTTGTTGAATGTTGTGCGAATCATAGTAACTAATTCATTTATAGTTAATAATAAGTTTATTTTTTTATCTTCTTATTTTGAGTCCTAAACCCGACTGCAAAGGTAACACTTTTTTTTTATTTATGCAAATTTTTTCGCAATTCTGTTGAAGAAATATCAAAATAGGGGGCTCCTTCTAAGAAAATTATCTCCTTAGCCTCATTACCTAATAACCTCATTGCCTCATCGCTTTTCGCCTCAGCGGGGGCTTCGAAAACGCTTGTGGCGTTTTTGGGTGCTTTTCGCCTCGGATATACAAACAGCCGATAATTCTTCAAGATGTATTCATATTCTCTCCATTTATTGAATATCTGTAGGTTGTCTTCGCCGATAATGAGTGTAAAATCGTATTCGGGATATTCCTTCGCGAGCGCGCGTAATGTATTAGCTGTATAGGTGGGGCGGGGGAGATGAAATTCAAAGTCTGATACCACAATCCTCTTGCCTATATCCAATAGCCCATCGCCTATAGTCTCTTTAGCCGCAACCAATCTCTCTTGCTCATCAACTAAGATGCTTTTGCTTTTCAGTGGATTGCTTGGTGATACCATGAGCCATACCTCATTCAAATCGGTGTTTTCTGTCACCCATTTTGCTAGTCCGATATGTCCAAAGTGTATTGGATTAAATGATCCTCCGTAAATACCTATCTTCATGTGTCTAACGTCTAACAGCGTAGCGGTCTTCTATGAGCTTATCAAGCTCGTTTTTGGCTGTATCTAGATTATCATTTACTACTATATGATCGAAGTGTGGTGCATCTGCCATTTCGATTTCGGCTTTGGCGAGGCGTTTTTGTATCATCTCCTCGCTGGTGTCGCCGCGACCGTGCAAACGACGAGAAAGTTCTTCTACTGAGGGGGGGGCGATGAATATCGCCAATGCCTTATCGCCAAAGATACGCTTGAGGTTTAGTCCGCCTTTCACATCAATGTCGAACACGATAGTACGACCTGCAGACTGAATACGCTCGATTTCGGATTTGAAAGTGCCGTAGTATAGTCCTTCATATACTTGCTCGTATTCGATAAAATCCTGATTGGCAATATGTTGCTCAAAATTTTCGCGAGAGATGAAGTAGTATTCTTTGCCATGTTGTTCTTGTCCGCGTGGAGCGCGAGTGGTGGCAGATATGGATAGTTCATACTGTCCTGGATAGGTTTCAAGCAGATGCTTGACCATTGTGGATTTGCCCGAACCGCTGGGCGCACAGAGGATAATAATCATAGGGATATACTACTTAACGAGTTACTATTTGTAAATTTCTCTGCAAAGGTAGTGTTTTTTTGTGAAATAAGCAATAGTAGAAAGTAGAAAGTATTATTTGCAACGATCTTTTTTGAAAATTTTCCCACTTGTACCATACAATAACCACACAATTCGAGTCTTTAATATACCAAGTTACACGGGAATGGAAATCTTAAGAAAAGTGCTTTTTATGCAACAATCGCACCTCGAATGAGATGCGATTGTAGTAATTATTAGCGGTTTACCGCTTATTGTCCACGAGTGTAGTTAGGAGTCTCAGATGTGATGGTGATATCGTGTGGGTGACTCTCAGTCATACCTGCAGCGGTAACACGCACGAACTTAGCTGATTTGAGTTCGGTGAGGTTGTGTGCACCTACATAACCCATACCTGAGCGAAGACCGCCCATAAGTTGGAAGATAGTCTCAGCTACATGTCCTTTGTATGGTACACGACCGACGATACCTTCTGGTACAAGTTTGTTGATATTGGTCTCCTTACCTTGGAAATAGCGGTCAGCTGAACCTGCTTTCATAGCGTCGATAGAGCCCATACCGCGGTATGCTTTGAACTTACGACCGTTGTAGATGATGGTGTCACCAGGAGCTTCTTCGGTACCTGCGAACATAGAGCCGCACATCACGCAGTTGCCACCAGCAGCGAGGGCTTTTACCACGTCGCCAGAGTAGCGAAGACCACCGTCAGCAATCATAGGCACGCCTGTGCCCTCAAGTGCAGCAGCTACTTCGAAGATAGCGGTGAGTTGTGGAACACCAACACCAGCGATGATACGAGTGGTACAGATGGAACCAGGACCGATACCTACTTTCACACCGTCTGCGCCGTTCTCTACGAGGTACTTAGCTGCCTCAGCCGTAGCGATATTACCTACTACTACATCGAGCTTAGGATAAGTAGCCTTGATGGTGCGGAGGGCATTGACGATATTCTTGGAGTGTCCGTGAGCAGAGTCAAGCACTACAGCATCTACACCTTCTTTATATAATGCAGCCACTCGATCCATGAAGTCAGGTGTGATACCTACTCCAGCCGCACAGCGCAGACGACCTTTAGCATCTTTGCAAGCATTAGGGAAGTCTTTGAGTTTGGTGATATCCTTGTAGGTAACGAGGCCCACGAGTTTGCCGTTATTGTCCACAACAGGGAGTTTCTCCACCTTGTGGGATTGGAGAGCGGCCATGATGACTTCATTGTCGGTAGAATTGATGGTGATGAGGTTCTCGCTGGTCATCACTTCACCAATCTTGCGTGAGTAATCGGTCTCAAAGCGGAGGTCACGGTTGGTAACAATACCTACGAGATTATTTTCTGCATCTACCACAGGGATACCGCCGATGTGGTTGTCGTGCATGAGTTGCTCTGCATCGCCTACGGTTTGCTCAGCAGTGATGGTGATAGGATCGGAGATGAGTCCGTTCTCGGCACGCTTCACGCGACGCACTTCAGCCGCTTGCTCTGCGATGGACATATTCTTGTGAATGACACCAATACCACCCTCGCGAGCGATAGCAATAGCCATCTTAGACTCGGTCACGGTGTCCATAGCCGCCGATACCACAGGGATATTGAGGCTGATATTGCGGGTGAATTTGCACTTGAGGTCCACTTCGCGAGGAAGTACCTCAGAATAGGCTGGGACGAGCAACACATCATCGAATGTGAGGCCTTCGTTTAAAATACGGTCGGTCATATTTATTTACAATTTACGAATTTACAATTTATGATCACAATAATAGCAGCGTACAACTCCTTCTTTATCGGTGTATGCTTTCTTTTCTACAGGCTCGGTAGTTACGATACAGCGGTCATTACTACAGAGTTGGTCGGTGAGGAAAGTGTCCACCTTATGCGATGGCTCTTTGTCATGCCATGAGAGCAAGGTGTAGATGAGTGCCATACGGACATACTTGCCATTCTCTACTTGGCGGAAGTATGCAGCGCGTGGGTCTTTGTCTACATCTACTGTAATCTCATTTACGCGAGGTAGCGGGTGGAGCACCACCATATTCTCTTTGGCAAGCGCCATTTTCTCGGTGTCGAGGATAAAGGCATCTTTCAAACGCTCATACTCGGCAGGATCGTCGAAACGCTCTTGTTGTACGCGAGTCATGTAGAGAACGTCGAGAAGAGGCATTGCTTCTTCGATAGTAGCGTATTCGCTGTAATTGTCACCCAATTCATGCTTCATATAGTCTGGCAGACGAAGCTCTTTGGGAGAAATAAGTACGAAGTGTACACCCTCGTAACGCTTCATGGCTTTGATGAGCGAGTGGACGGTACGACCGTACTTGAGGTCGCCGCAAAGACCTATCGTGAGGTGGTCGAAATGGCCTAACTCACGACGGATAGTGAGCAGGTCGGTCAGCGTTTGTGTTGGGTGCGCATGACCGCCGTCACCAGCGTTGATGATAGGTATACGGCTATACTCGCTGGCTACACGAGGAGAGCCCTCCTTGTAGTGACGCATAGCAATAATATCAGCAAAACTGCTGACTACACGAATGGTGTCTGCTACGGTCTCTCCTTTACTCACGCTACTGCTCTTAGCATCGGAGAAGCCAAGTACGTTGCCACCCAACTCCATCATGGCTGCTGTGAAGCTGAGGCGCGTGCGAGTACTTGGCTCGTAGAAAAGTGTAGCGAGTTTCTTGCCATGGCAAGCCTCGGAATACATCTCCTTATTATTAATAATATCCAATGCGCGATTGATGATCACATCTACCTCGGCAGTGGTCAAGTCAACAGAATCAATTAGGTGTCTCATTGTTTTGACTTTGTAAAAAAAGTTTCAATGTTTCAAAGTGTAATGCGGCAGAGCCGCTTGTTTCAAAGTTTCAATATTGCAATAGCGCACAGCGCGTGAAACTCTGAAACTATTCTTCAGCGCAAGCGCTTAGGACATCCAACTCTCGTCGGAAGGGTTGTTGCGGAATTGAATCAGACGGTCTTTGTCTGCTGGCTCGATGTATGCTTTCTCTGCTGCTACTTCTACGAGGGTGTCGAGGTCACAAAGGCTGACGTTCTTCACTTCGGCTGCAGCCAAACGCTCGAGACCTTTCTTCATACCGTAGGTGAAGATGCTCACGATACCGAGTACGTCTGCACCTGCTTCGCGGAGTACATTAACAACCTCGATGCAACTACCGCCAGTAGAGATAAGATCCTCTACAACAACCACTTTTTGTCCTGGAAGAAGTTTGCCTTCGATTTGGTTTCCACGACCGTGGTCTTTGGCGCCACTGCGTACATAACCCATAGGAAGATTGAGGATAGTAGCTGTGATAGCAGCGTGTGCGATACCTGCGGTAGAAGTACCCATAAGTACCTCTGCTTGAGGATAATGCTCTTTGATGAGTGCCGCAAGACCGTTTTCTACGTCGTTGCGCACTTGTGTGTCGCTAAGTGTAAGACGGTTGTCGCAATAGATAGGACTCTTGATACCACTGGCCCATGTGAATGGCTCGTTAGGACGAAGGAAGACAGCTTTGATCTTGAGCAAGTCTTCAGCGATTGTTTTTTTCATTTATTCAAAAAATATTTAATAGTTTCAATGTTTTAGGCGGCAGAGCCGTTTGTTTCAATGTTTCAAGGATTTTTTGAGAAATTGGAAGCGGCGAATAATGTGACCTGCTGATAAGGTAGTAACTGCTAAACCCAATGCCCAATGCCAAATACCAACTTTTGTATTAGCACCATCTACGAGAAGCAGGACTAATCCTGTAACTACCAATACAATAAATACTACTGATAGAATTATGGTCACATGGCTTTTGTTTTTGGTTTGCCCTTTAAATACACCTTTGTACCAATTCCAATGTGTTTGTATGTGCAAGATACCTGTAATAAGCATAAAGAGTGAAGATAACACATGTGCAACAGCCCAATTATGCCAAACTTCGTGCATAGCATTATGCCCTGCAAGGTGCATGCCTATGCCTGTAACAGCACATAAAATACCCGCCAAGAGCAGTAGCCAATCTATTACAAATATCTTCTTCATATTATTCTTTGCAAAACTCAGCTACGCAACGTTTGTAGGCCGCTACTGGATCTTCTGCAGCGGTGATAGGACGACCCACTACGATATAGTCAGAACCAATCTCGCGAGCTTTTTCTGGAGTGGTGATGCGCACTTGGTCGCCTACTACGCCGTCTGCAAAGCGGATACCTGGGGTAACGGTTACGAAGTCTGTTCCGCAAGCTGCTTTCACCATACCTGCTTCGAGTGGTGAGCAAACCACACCATCCAAACCTGCAGCTTGAGCATTCTTAGCATAGTGAACCACTACATCGCCGATGTTTCCTTGGATCCGGCGGGCATTGCCGCGGCGCATACGGCATTCAATCTGTTGTGTACGGCCATTTTGCTGCCGGCGTCCGGCCTTTTGGAGCGTCTGTCCTATGCCCTGATCCCGGAACCGCCGTCCGATGCGGAGGA
>JAFZGC010000024.1 GCA_017555595.1 Paludibacteraceae bacterium
CTCAAGAAAAATGCAAAAAAAGTGCATTTTTTTCAAGGGATGGTGCGCTATGTCAACTTTTTTAGGAATCAAGACAACCTAATTCGGAAGCAATCTTAACAAATAGCACTTTTTGTGGACGGGGAGTTGAGTCGGAGTTCTCTCGGTCGTCTCTCGGAGTTCTCTCGGTGATATCAGACAAGGTATAAGAGAGGTAAAAGAGATGACAATCTTAATAAGCAGCATTTTGAGGAGAGGGAGTTCTGTGGTCGTTCCTTGGTTCTTCTTTGGTTTCTCCTTGGTCTTTAGCAAGGAGTATATATAGATGGTACAAAGGAATAGAATCTTAAGAAAAGTACTATTTCTAAAAAAAGACATCGATAGGATAGTGATGTCCTACCGATGTCCTATAGATGTCTTATGGTGCTCCCGAAATACGAGGGGAGTTTACCACACTTCGTTGGTGTTGGTGTCGGGGCTTTTGGGATAGTCAATGGTGTAGTGCAAGCCACGGGATTCTTTGCGCTCCAAAGCTTGGCGGGTGATCAAATAACCCACATTGATCATATTGCGTAGTTCGCAGATGTCCTTGGTGGCTTTGACGCGTTTGAAGAGGTCTTCAGTCTCTTCATACAATAAATCCAAACGCTCCCAAGCACGGCGGAGACGCAAGTCGCTGCGGACAATACCCACATAGGTGGACATCACTTGACCCACCTCACGCATATCCTGCGAGATGAGGACATACTCCTCGTTGGTCATGGTGCCTTCGTCGTTCCAGTCAGGGATATTCTCGTTGAAATCGTAGGTTTCGATCATGCTGAGCGAGTGTTTGGCTGCCGCATCGGCATAAACAACTGCCTCAATAAGGGAGTTAGAAGCCAAGCGATTGCCACCATGCAAGCCCGTGCAACTGCACTCACCTACCGCATACAGACGGCGGATAGACGATTGCGCATCCAAGTCCACCTTAATACCGCCACACATGTAGTGCGCAGAAGGGGTAACGGGGATATACTCCTTAGTAATATCAATACCGAGGCTCAAGCACTTAGCGTAGATGTTTGGGAAGTGGTGTTTGGTCTCCTCTGGGTCCTTGTGCGTAACATCGAGGCAGACATGGTCGAGGCCACGGATCTTCATCTCGTTGTCAATAGCGCGTGCTACAATATCGCGTGGTGCAAGAGAAAGACGTGGGTCATATTTCTGCATAAACTCCTCGCCACTAGGCAGACGGAGAATACCGCCATAACCACGCATCGCCTCGGTGATAAGGTAAGCAGGGTGTGACTCTGCTGGGTTGTAAAGTGCTGTTGGGTGGAACTGCACAAACTCCATGTCCTTGACTTGTCCCTTGGCACGATACACCATCGCTATACCATCACCAGTTGCCACATTTGGGTTAGTGGTGGTAGCATAGACAGCACCTGTTCCGCCCGTAGCTATCAAGGTGATACGGCTAAGATAGGTGTCAATCTTGCCTGTTTCTGGGTTGAGTATGTATGCTCCGTAACACTCAATATCAGGCGTACGACGAGTAACGCGAACACCAAGATGGTGTTGGGTGATGATCTCTACAGCAAAATGATTTTCGAGTACATCGATGTATGGATTGGAACGCACAGCCGCCATCAATCCACGTTGAATCTCTGCACCCGTATCGTCGGCGTGATGGAGAATACGGAACTCAGAGTGTCCGCCTTCGCGGTGAAGATCAAACTCGCCGTCCTCTTTTTTGTCGAAGTTTACACCCCAATTGACAAGTTCCTCAATCTGCTTAGGTGCTTGGCGAACCACTTGCTCTACTGCTGCGGGATCGCTGAGCCAGTCACCTGCGACCATGGTGTCATGGATGTGCTTTTCGAAGTCATCTACAAGCATGTTAGTCACACTGGCGATACCGCCTTGTGCACGACTGGTGTTGGTTTCCTCGAGAGTTGTCTTGCAACAGAGTGCAATACGATACTTCTGAGTGCGAGCCACTTTGAGCGCGAAGCTCATGCCCGCTACACCGCCACCGATGATGAGAAAATCATACTTTTTCATATGCTATTTTCATTAGATATGCTTTGGCAGCCTCGTACTCGTTGGGGATAATGCCGTCGAGTATGGCGTCTTTGATTGCATTTTTGAGTTCGCCGACACGGGCGCAAGGTTCGAGATGAAGCAGTTGCATGATCTCTTCGCCACGCACAGGCGGTTGGAAATTGCGGATACGATCTTTCTCTTCCAACTCTATCATTTTCTGCCGAACCAATTCGTAATTCTTGTGGAAGCGACGCACTTTCTCTTCGTTCTTAGAAGTGATGTCGGCATCGCAAAGCAACATCAAGTCATCGATATCATCGCCCGCCTCAAACAATAGACGGCGAACAGCTGAATCGGTGACTGTATCTTCAATCAGGTTGATAGGGCGCATATGCAGATCCACCATCTTGATGACATACTGCATCTTCTCATTCTGCGGCATCTTCATGGTCTTGAAGATACGCGGAATCATCTTGGCGCCGAGGTAGTTATGGTTGCGGAATGTCCATCCCGCATGTTCGTCCCATGCTTTGGATTTAGGTTTGCCTATATCGTGCAAGAGGGCAGCCCAACGAAGCCAGAGATTGTCCGATTTCATCGACAAATTGTCAAGCACCTGCAAGGTATGGAAGAACACATC
>JAFZGC010000025.1 GCA_017555595.1 Paludibacteraceae bacterium
TACAAGTCAATCAAGCCATAAGTATTACAAAATGATTTGAAACGTGATTCTATAATATCAGTGAACCAAGAACTAACCATTTCTTTATCAAATTTAGTGTCTCGACATACAACAAATGGTAGATTACCTGTAGAATCATTTGCATCTGCAAAATGTATTTTAGCGGTTTGGTCGCCTAACAACATATGTACCAATCGACCTATAAGATTAGACAGAACAATAGTAGGTGGAGGGGTTACAAAATCAAGTTCTTCGCCACCGGAAATGAAATTATCCCAATTTTCCCATACACAGTTATAAGGGGTATAATAATGCTCTTGTTTCAAGAACATATTGGCAACGATAGGCACTGCAAGCGGATTGAACTGAATAGCCGCAGAGGTTGTATTAGATATTTTATCTCCATAGGTTACCTCTAATGCTTGAGTCGGATACAGTACTCCAATTTTTCCCGTAGTGAAGAAATCACAAGGAATAGGGAAACCGTTTTTTTTCTGCAAATCAATATCAATTTGATATGTAAGTTGACCTTTAGACGTATTAGTTTTCATAATTACATTCCTTTCTTTTGACCAACATAAGATTCAATAACCTTTGTTTGGATAATTAAACTTGTATCTCCACGTTGCACATGTTCTGCCGTAGTAGAAATAGTCCTAACTGCCTCACAAGATGTAAGATTAATAGTTAATGCCAATGACAATACACATAGTACCAATAATCCAATACGACGTGTGCGGGTCATTGTTCCGCTCATTCTTTTTTGTTTCATAGATGTTAAATTTTAAAAATTAATAATTGGTTGAATAGGGGGTTGGGGTGGGTATCTTCTAATCATTTCCTTTTCCTTTTTCTTTAGTTTTAGACTGACTTTCTTTCCAATCTTTTACTTTTGTTTGTTGTGATGTTTCTAACTCTTTAGCGGCTTGGAATGCTTGGTGTTTATCCTTATACATTCCGTCAAATGGCTGCATATCTTTAGCAGCAACACCATTAGCATAGATAGGCTTAACATCATAAGGCAAAGGATTTGTCAACGACTGACGTACTGACTGTGCATAAGAGGGGTCAGTTACTGAAGCAACTATTGGAGTCTCTTTCTTCTTTCGTGGCATCACATCGCCACGCAGGCACTTAATAAAATCACTTTTATTCATATCAAAATTCTTGTTTAGTTAAATTATACTTTAGTTGTTTATCGTCTATAATTGACAATAGATTTTCAATTACTTTCGACTTATTAGACAAGTAAGCATCATAATTGCCGTCATACTCTAACATTATACGCTGATATTTATCGTTACGCCTTATCTCCGACACATCATGCATCTGCTTTAAGAATGAATTGAGAAGATTACTATAAGTTTCTCGCAAATCATTTATCAATGCTTTAGCAGGTATCTTATATAACCAATGGTAACGCTTTGCACATACATCATAATCACCGTCACCACGAAGATAATAGTATAACTTATTTTTACAATCGTAGAAATTAAAGTACTGACAAGGTAAACGAATCATTCCGCTAGTGTCTCTTCCTGCATGTCTTGTTGGGAACTCGACTGTGTTGAGTTGAGAGTTAACTCCTCCAAACCTAACAATAGGGCTATTCGATAAGAAACCCTCGTTAAAAATGATAGCATTCTGCAACTCCACGAGCAAGGTGACCACTTGCGGAATTGTCGAATAAGAGTTTGGTTTATCGTTTTTTGAAGATATAGTCTTGTAGGGACAGAGATACTCTCTTGTTTTGCGGTAGTAATATAATGGGAATACATACTTTCCCTTGACGCCAAATAACTTAAAATTTCCTTTCGAAAATTCTCCAACATGGTCTTCGAAGAATCGATTACCGATTGCAGGTCTTTTAGAGCAACAAGTAAAAGGACTATACTTTTTAATATGTTCTCCTTTAGTTTCAAAATAGAGGTTTTTAGTGACGTTAAAACCGCAAAGAAGTTCTTCTTTGATGTACTTTTCATGTAGTTCTTTTGTTACGAGTTTATTATAATCAAAATTTGACTTTTGTACGTATTTACACACGTATTTATAACTATGTTCTATGTTCCTTGCATCTTTCCTTAAGTCTTGATGCTCAATACGTCCTATAAGAACACGGTTACCATTATCATCGGTCGTACTCCAAGAGTTGGAGACCGATTCCTCACTAATTGCGACATCACTCCACATAATATAGTGAAAATGAGGACGACCATATTTATTACCATATTCGCCACATGCAAAATACTGAAACTTTGTTCCAGTTTGCTTACGTAACCGCTTAAAAAACTTTTGTAAGTGGTCTTTACGCAAGAGGATAGGGGTAGGTTGTAACTTGTTATCGCAATTAAATCGGGACAACATAGGAGAGGTCTCGCGGAATACATCACTATCAGTAACCGCATAAGTAAGAGTACCAAAATATACATATTTACTATACATTGATTGCAATACCATACGAGTAACCCATTCATTTACCTTTGTGATACGACAATGGTAGCATTTACCGCAAGGAACATCACGAAATACCTCTTTACGGTCAATAGCATCATACATCTTCACACGAATAGGAGAGAAACACTCTGCATAGATATTATTAAGCAAATCGCTCATTATAATTTGGGTATTGGGGATTGATAATTAATTTAATACTATATGTGGAATCAACATACTTTTGCACGGTCATTTCATACCAACCGTCACCAATACGTAAAAATTCAAAGTAGGCGCTATCAAGTAGTGAACCAATAGAGTATGCACTACATAACATGATAATAACATCAATATGCTTTTGTTCTTTTACCTCTTTCTTCAAATAATCGAAGAAATCGGTATATTTCCGCATTGTAGAATAGTAGTTATAATGTTTTACTCCTGCTTGCATAGTTAATGTATATATTTAGAAATGCCAGATTCATTTACAACTAAATACCAAAACATTTCTAAACTCTCATGTATCGTATCATATACATACATATTTACTACAACCTTTTTATATTTAACCGCTACACAATAACCTAACAACTCGCTGTAACCTAATACAACATTCATACAGCCACGTTTTTTAAATTCTTTAATTTTTTTCATAATCTTTCTTTTTTATTTGGTTATTTATATTTTTTTTACTACCTTTGCAAACGTTTTCGCATTCGCAAATATTTTTCATTCGTGAATTGCGATGCAAAGATAATATATTTTTTCCTAATTGCAATTATGTAAAATAGCATTTATTGAGAAGTACCCTATATTAAAACATTTGAAACTTTTAGAACATTGAAACTTTTTAAACTCACAAAGTGAACATGACCTACCTTGATGATTTATTAGATGAACAAACTCAGCCAGATGTAGAATATATTCCAATCATTGAAGACGCTGACGATACTGTAGCACCTCAATTAAACGACGGCGATGTTCTGGGCGTATTGCCACTAAAGAACATGGTGCTATTTCCTGGCGTGTTGTTGCCAGTGACTGTGGGACGACCCAAATCTAAGAAACTTGTAGCCACTGCATACAAAAACAACCAACTTTTGGCTGTTTGCTGCCAAAAAGCACAAGACGTGCAAGAACCTACATTGGAAGACCTCTATACGGTTGGCACCGCAGGACGCGTAATGCGTACTTTGGACATGCCTGACGGCACTGTGATGGTTATCATGGAAGGCGTGGAACGCATTCGTATAGAGGAGATTGTGGGCGTTCGTCCATATATGAAAGCGCGCGTCAATAGCATGCCAGAAGAGTTCCCAAAGCGCAATGATAAGGAGTTCGTGGCTGTGGTTAGCAGCCTGAAGAAGATGGCGGAGAATATCCTCAAACGCATGGAAAACCTGCCACAGGAGGCATCTATGACCCTGCGCAGTATCGATAATCCCCCTACCCTGGTCAACTATATCTGCGGAAACTTCGGTATGCAAGTAGCTGATAAACAGCTACTCTTGGAAATGGATTCGCTCCGCGAGCGTGCGAATGCGTTGTTGGAAGTGCTCAATAAAGAGATCCTGATGCTGGAGATGCGCAAGGAAATCAAGACCAAGACCAAAGAGGATCTTGACCGCGAGCAACGCGAGTACTATTTGCATCGTCAGATGGAAACCATTCAGAAAGAGTTGGGCGACTCCGACGAGCAACAAGTAAACGCCATGTTAGAGCAATCGAAGCAAAAGAAATGGGGCAAAAAGATGCAGGCCACCTTCGAGAAAGAACTCAAGAAGTTGCGCCGCATGAACGCACATGCACCGGAATACGCTACCCAGCAAAACTACCTCGATACCCTACTCGATTTACCTTGGAATGAATACTCCGAGGACAACTACGATATTCGTCATGCGCAAGAGGTTTTGGACAAAGATCACTACGGTATGGAGAAGATAAAGGAGCGTATCATAGAGTATCTGAGTGTGCTGAAAGTCAAGGCATTGAGCAAGAATACAGACAACATGAAAGCCCCTATTCTGTGCCTATACGGCCCTCCAGGTGTGGGAAAAACTAGTCTGGGACGCTCAATTGCCGAGGCATTGGGCAGAAAATATGCGCGTATCAGTTTGGGCGGTCTGCACGATGAGGCAGAGCTGCGCGGTCACCGTCGTACGTATATCGGCGCGATGCCAGGTAGAATCATTGAGAATATCCGCAAGGCAAAGACATGCAACCCAGTATTCGTCCTCGATGAGATAGATAAGATCGGCTCAGACTACAAGGGCGACCCAACGAGTGCGCTATTGGAAGTGCTTGATCCTGAGCAGAATGGTACTTTCCACGATAATTACTTGGACGTGGACTACGATCTGAGCAAGGTGCTGTTTATTGCTACTGCTAACTCGCTGGATACTATACCTCGCCCTCTGCTCGATCGTATGGAGCTCATTGAGATGACAGGCTATTTGCAAGAGGAGAAAGAGGAGATTGCTAAGCGCCACCTGTTGCCAAAAGAGCTAAGCAACCACGGTCTGAAGACTTCGCAACTCAAACTCAAGAAGAGCATCATTTCGGCTATCATAGATGGCTATACTCGCGAATCGGGTGTACGTGGACTGGAGCGCAAGATTGCGGCGATATGCCGAAAAGTGGTGACCAAAATAGCATTGGAAGAGCATTATAATGTGAATATTACTGAGGAAGATATTATCACTTATCTCGGCAAGAAACGCTACTCGCGCGACGAGTGGGAGACCAACAAGTATATAGGTGTAGTCACAGGACTGGCATGGACATCCGTAGGCGGTGAGATACTCTTTATCGAGACCTCGCTCTCGCCAAGCAAGACCCCTACCCTGACGCTCACAGGTAACTTGGGCGATGTGATGAAAGAGTCTGCTACGATTGCCTTGGGCTATATCAAGGCGCATGCTGAGCAGTTTGGCATCGCTCGCAAGAAGTTGGACACCCACGCCGTACATATCCACGTGCCAGAAGGCGCTATTCCTAAGGACGGACCAAGTGCAGGTATCACCATGACCACAGCCCTTGTGAGTGCATTCACGGGCAAGAAAGTGCGTGAACGCATCGCTATGACCGGCGAGATGACACTTCGTGGCAAGGTATTGCCAATCGGCGGTGTGAAAGAGAAACTATTAGCAGCAAAACGCGCTGGTATCACGGATATTGTGCTATGCGACGACAACCGCAAGGATGTGGAGGAGATACCAGAGAAGTACCTCAAAGGATTGAAATTCCATTATGTGAAGGATATTCAGGAGGTTATAGATTTTGCGTTGTTGTAGAAGCCTACCCCCTACCTAAAGAGGCTAAAGGCTAAAGGCTAAAGGCGAGAGGCAAGGGTGTAAGCATACTGCTTATCGATATTTACCTTGGTTTGCAAATCGATGTTTTCGAGAGCGACCAAGGTATTTTTTATGCCTTCTATGCTGGTGATACCAGTGCCTTGCATTTTTAGCACAGCTTCTTTTTGTGTCCACAGTTGGGTAAATGCCCAGTCGGGGTCTTTGGCTTGCTGGATGAGCAGTTGCTCATGCTCGTTCATGGTACGCGCCACTAACTCGGGTTTGGCGGTGCGAAGATGCTCGATATCAATACCAATGGGTGTTTCGCTAATGGCTACTGCAATGGCATTTTTGCAATGCGAAATAGAGAAACAGGGACCATGCTCCAATCGGGGCGCACCGTTGGCGTTGTAGAGGAATGTGGGCGTATGGTGTAAGGTGTAAGGTGTAGAGGCGAGGAGCTGCTGGAGCATCTCATAGGATTTGAGGCAGCAGAACTGTCCGAAGAGGTGTTTGTATGCTAGGGCTTGTTCGCGGCGTTGGTCGCTGACCAAAGGCAACAAGCGAGCCACTTCCTGCTCGGTACATTGTGTCATATCATCGAATATGCGATAGGTCATTCTGACTGCAAAGGTAGTATTTTTTTATGACATATGCAAAAACTTCTGCCAATTTGTCAGTACGTTGGCAGTTTTTTATTGAAAATGCAGTTTGGCACACCATTTGAGTGTATTGTGGCAAAGAGCAAAACAAACAAGAATATTAACTAAAAGACTTAAATACAATGGGAAAAATTATTGGTATTGACTTAGGAACAACTAACTCCTGTGTCGCAGTTATGGAAGGCAATGAGCCTGTAGTTATCACTAACTCAGAGGGTAAACGTACTACTCCATCTGTAGTTGGTTTTGTAGATGGTGGCGAGCGCAAAGTGGGCGACCCTGCTAAGCGTCAAGCAATCACCAACCCTACACGTACCGTATATTCAATCAAGCGTTTCATGGGTGAGACTTATGATCGTCTCGCAAACGAGGTTTCGCGCGTACCTTATAAAGTAGTAAAGGGTGACAACAACACCCCACGCGTGGATATTGATGGCCGCATGTACACTCCACAAGAGATCTCTGCTATCATCCTCCAAAAGATGAAGAAGACCGCTGAGGATTACTTGGGTCAAGAGGTAACAGAGGCTGTGATCACCGTGCCAGCATACTTCAACGATA
>JAFZGC010000026.1 GCA_017555595.1 Paludibacteraceae bacterium
GTAGACGTATCAATCACTGGTAACTCAACAAACCCTACACGTTTCCAGCATCCTACTGCCGGTACATACAAGAAGGAGCGCGTACTCGCTGGTAAGCCATACTTCTCAGTAGCTTCAGGTGGTGGTACAGGCCGTACTTTGCACCCAGATAACATGGCTGCAGGTCCTGCTTCTTATGGTATGACCGATACATTGGGTCGTATGCACTCTGACGCTCAATTCGCTGGTTCTTCTTCCGTTCCTGCACACGTTGAGATGATGGGCTTCCTCGGTATTGGTAATAACCCAATGGTAGGTTGTACAGTAGCTTGCGCGGTGAACGTAGCGTTGGCATTGAACAAGTAATTGCTTGATATATAATACGATAAGAGACACTCCTTATGGGGTGTCTCTTTCTTATTTTGTAATGTGTTCTCTCTGGATTTTTCTGGATTCCTAGCTCGTCTAGTCTCTCCGTTTTCTCTATGTCTAAGTACCCTACGCAGCCCATTTGCAACAAAAACACGCCTGAAAATAAACTTTCGTTCGATATTTGTTGCAAATGTGCGTATTTTTCTGTACCTTTGCGCGTTATTTCATAGATTGAGGTCAATTGACCATAACACATGAAGCCAAGGCAGATTGCATACATCATTTGGACAGTGATTGCACTATTGGGCGCAGTCAGTTGGGTGGTACCCGATGGTGGGTGGCATATCGGCAAATGGGATCTGCGTTTTCCGACATTGGCAGAGGCCTTGGATTTGGAAAAGACAGTTTCTGATTTGTCTTTAGACTCCACATGGCTCGCAGAAGCAGATACTACAATATCGAAAAACGGAAAACGGGAAACGGAAAACGATAATGCTGCAACTGTTAAAGGAGATACACTTGCGAAGAAAGATACAATTGCCAAGAAGACTCAACCTGTGATTCCAACGGTGAATGTGGCAAATACGGACACTCGCGCATACTTAGCCGCTTTCTACGCAGCGTTGGATAGTGCCGACTCTACGCCTGTACGTGTGGTGCATTATGGCGATTCGCAAATAGAGGAGGATCGCATCACAAATATATTGCGCGAGCGCTGGCAAAAAGCATACGGTGGTGGCGGCGTCGGACTGATACCACAGCATCAGACAATACCCACACGCACCATCCGCCAGTCGTTGAGTATCAATGGTGTAGTGCAATCTGCGCAAGGGGGTCCCAAACGCTATCTGGTATATGGTCCGCGTTCGATGCGATTGGACAATGACGATTATGGTGTGATGGGACAAGTAGCCGTGATGGATAGCACTCTGGTGGCAGGTAGCGAAGATATTGTGATGAAGATCGAACCCATCGACAAGAAGCGCAAACCGCATAACTACTTCAACCGCGTACGCGTGCTGACGGATAGCGTTACTGGCTACGTCTTGGCACAAGACAGCCTCTTCCCTATAGCCCATCACCAATCGCCAATAGTCTTAGCAGACAGTACAACCAAGTGCGAGATACACCTGCAGGGCAAGGGCAAGGTGTATGGTGTGAGTTTGGAAACGGGAACAGGTGTGATAGTGGATAATATCCCTATGCGCGGTTGCTCGGGCAATATCTTCACAAAGATTGACAGTACGCAGTTGAGCGATTTCTACCGCGAGACCAATACACGACTGATTATCTTGCAGTTCGGCGGTAACATGATTCCGCAAACAGAAAACGCATCGACCATCAGCGGTTATGTGCGCAGTACTCTGCGCCAACAAGTGCGCTATTTGCGTGCTTGTGCGCCAGAGGCATCAATATTGTTTATAGGTCCAAGCGATATGTCCACTCGTATCGATGGCGAGATGACTTCCTATCCATTGGTACCATATATGGATAAACTACTCAAAAAGATGGCAGAGGAGGAGCAGATTGCTTATTGGAGCATGTACGATGCTATGGGCGGTAAAGACAGTATGGTTCGCTGGGTGGAAGTGGGATTGGCAGGTAGCGATTATGTGCATTTCACCCGCACAGGAGCCAATAAAGTGGGAAAACAATTAGGCGAATGGATAGATAAAGGGAAAGATTTATAGTTTAGAGGACGCCGCCATGCGGCTACTGTTTAGTGTTTAGAGAGATGGATTTTTTACACCACATATTTGGATTTAACAGCGAGAGTCCGCTACTATTCACCCAGTTCTACTTCTGGGCGTTCTTTGCGCTGGTGTATGCGGTGTTTGCGATGATTTTGGAGGTAGGTGCGCGCAGCGCACAGGCGAAAGGCGAAAGGTTAAAGGTTAAAGGCATGAATACTCGCCTCCACCTGCGCAATATCTTCTTGATGGCGGTGAGTTGGTTCTTCTACTACAAGACCAGCGGTTTGTTTCTGCTCATTCTGATTTTCGTCACCCTCAGCGATTGGCTGATCGCGCAACGGATATATCAGAGCAAGGAGCAAGGAACCAAGAGCAAAGACCAAATAGCTAAACTATGGCTGGCGCTGAGCGTGGTGATAGACTTAGGACTGCTCTGCTATTTCAAATATTCGTATTTCTTCACTAACGTAGTGAACAACCTGCTCGGAACGGAGTTTGCGGTGTTTGATATCTTCGCATATATTGGCAATGGTTTCAGCGACAGCGGACGATTCATGGTGGATAAGATTATACTGCCTGTGGGTATATCGTTCTACCTCTTCCAAGTGATGTCCTACACCATCGACGTCTATCGCGGACAAGTTAAACCCGTGAAGAATATTTTGGACTTTGGTTTCTATGTGAGTTTCTTCCCAGGCTTGGTAGCAGGCCCTATTGTGCGTGCTAATGAGTTTATTCCGCAGCTGTACAAGCCCTTCTGCCTGAGCAAGCGTTTGTTTGGTTTGGCAGTATTCTGGATACTCAATGGTTTGATTAAAAAGATAGTACTAAGTGACTACCTCGCGGTGAATATTATCGACCGCGTATTTGAGAACCCATTGCTATTCAGCGGATTCGAGAACTTGTTTGCGCTGTTTGCGTACTCTCTGCAAGTGTATGCCGATTTCTCAGGATATACGGATATAGCCATCGGTATTGCCATGCTATTGGGTTTCTATCTGCCGCAAAACTTCGATTCTCCATACAAGTCGCGCAATCCGCAGGAATTTTGGCGTCGTTGGCATATGTCGCTCAGCCGTTGGCTGAAGAGCTATCTATATATCCCATTAGGTGGCAACCGCAGCGTATTGGGAAAGCCGATGAAAGATAAGACCACAGCAGGTAATATCAACTCGTTTATTACTATGTTGCTGGGTGGTCTTTGGCACGGTGCCAGTTGGAACTTCGTGATTTGGGGTGCACTGAATGGCGCTGGAATGATTGTCTATAAGATCTGGGCGAAGATCAATTGGAACATCAAGATGCTGCTTATGACCCTGCTGATGGGTGCGTTGTGGGCAGCACACAGATGGCTGAATGCCCCTGTATGGAATCTATTCTACTTATGGGGACTGGCATTGTGGATTGGCAGTGCTATTCGCTATGCCTATTGGTGGTACGAACGTTTCCAGATGAAGCGTGGCAACCTGCTCTCGCCTAATCGCCTCATCGCCTCATTGCCTAATCGACTATCCACCGCCTGGGCGGTGGTTCAGACTTTCGTGTTTATCACCTTCACACGTTTGTTCTTCCGTTCGGGAAGCAACCTTGACCCCGAAACAGCTAACCAAGAGGCATGGGAGACGGCTAAGAATATGGTCAATCAGATTGGCGGCGCATGGAACAGCAGTATTATTCCAGATTTCCTTTGGGAATACCGCAATGTGGTGATACTGTTTGTGCTGGGCATGGTGATTCACTGGTTGCCAAGCTGCGCAAAACGTTGGTATAGAGTGCAGTTTGCATTATTGCCATTATGGGCAATCATATTGATTGCGGTAGCGGTTATTGTGGTAGTATATCAGTTTGTGACGGCTGATATGCAGGCGTTTATTTATTTTCAATTCTAAAAGGCAACCGGACTCTGGAAGTTGGAATCCAAACAAAGAACATGATTATAGGACTTACAGGTGGCATAGGAAGTGGGAAAAGCACGATTGCGAAGCAATTGCGCGAGATGGGTTATGCGGTGTATGATACCGACAGCGAAGCCAAACGCCTGATTGTGGAAGATACTCATGTGCGAGAGCAGATGGAGCAAGTCTTTGGTAAAGAGGTATATGCCGATGGCATCTATCAAACAGCGTTGGTGGCGCAGCGTGTGTTCGCCGACCAGTCATTGCTTGCCCAACTCAACGCTATTGTTCATCCCGCCGTGAAAGCAGATATTCTCCGCTGGGCACAAGCACTACATAATTCTACACAATTCTACACAACTCTACACAACTCTACACCATGCTTCGTCGAATGTGCCATCTTGTATCAAGCAGGCTTTGACGCATTGTGCGATAAAGTGATGGCGGTGACTGCCCCAGAAGAGGTGCGCCTCGCGCGCGCAGTGGCACGCGATCATTCTACAATAGATAAAGTACGCGCACGCATGCGCGTACAAAAAGTAGAAGAATACATACAGCGCGCAGATTTGGTGATAAACAACGATGGAAAAACATCTATCCCCACCCTCTGCGAGGAGATTATCCGCTATCTAAGCAGATAACTCAGGTAAAAAAAAGGTATATATAGCATTTTTTCTCTAAACGGGGAGAGTTTTTTCCCTATCAAATATCACTTTGTCCCATCCTGAAAAAGGTTTACACATAAAACAATAAAAATGTGTCAAATATTAAGATTTAGTGTTATGTGTAACCAGGAAAAATTATTATCAAATCGCAGAAGAAAGATTTATTCATTACCAGAAAAGCAGCAGATGA
>JAFZGC010000027.1 GCA_017555595.1 Paludibacteraceae bacterium
CGGATTGGTGGACTTGGATTATTTCTTCTTACGCCTACAAACTTACTTCAAAGTGTCATTGCATACAAGGCAGTCAGTAATCGTTTTTGATGAAGTACAGAAATGCCCCAAAGCCCGTCAAGCAATTAAGTATTTAGTGGCTGATGGACGATATGATTACATCGAAACGGGCTCGCTTATCAGCATCAACAAAAATACAAAAGATATTACTATACCCAGCGAGGAAGAGAGTATAGAGATGTTTCCTTTGGATTTTGAAGAATTTTTATGGACATTAGGGCATAATGATGTTATACCGCTATTAAATCAGTTCTTGGAAAAACGACTGCCACTTTCGGCTGCACATTTGGAATATCAACGATTGCTACGCACATACATGTTGGTGGGTGGTATGCCACAGGCAGTACTGGCGTATTTACAAACCAACAATTTTCAAGAAGTAGATTCTATCAAGCGCCAGATTATAAAACTATATGAAAACGATTTTGTAAAACTGGATCCCTCAAAACAATTATCTAAGATGTTTTTGAGCATCCCTGCGATGTTGAGTAAGAATCAGTCAAGATATACGCCTTTTCCTGTTTTAGGACGGACGAGTGCAGAAGAATTAATGAATCTACTCATAACATTAGAAGATAGCAAGGTCATCAATATCGCATACCATGCAGATGACCCCAATGTAGGGTTTGCATTAAATGCTGATATGAATAGGTATAAATTATTCATTGGTGATACGGGATTATTTGTGACATTGTGTTTTTGGGATAAAGAGTATACAGAAAATGTGATATATCAAAAGTTGCTAAGTGATAAGTTGCAAGCAAATTTAGGATATGTTTATGAGAATTTGGTAGCACAAATGCTACGAGCATCGGGTAATAAATTGTTTTATTTTACATTCCCCAAAGACAACAAACATAACTATGAAATAGATTTCCTACTATCGCGTGGAAATAAAATAGTGCCAATAGAAGTGAAGTCTGGTAATTATCGCACGTTTGATTCGCTTACTGCGTTTGCATCTAAATTTTCATCGCGCATAGCTAAATCTTACATCTTACATACTAAAGATCTGCGAAAAGAGGGGCAAATCCTTGGCGTGCCGATGTACTTTGCATCTCTAATTTAGACCAAGTAGCATAGTGCATTACTAACAATCAAAAATCGTGCCTATCTTGCGGTAGGCACGATTTTCTTTGCATAGTTGCTATAATTACTTTCTTACTGGATCGCAGGTGAGTTCGATGCCGAGCTTGCGGAAGATCTTGCGGTCAACTTCGGATAGCATCACTGTAGAATGGACTTGACAGCCCGCTAACTGTGGGAGAGCCTCCAAGGTCTTGCGGCAGTTCTCATCGTGCAAAGAGAGAACGGATAAGGCTACCAATACCTCGTCGGTGTGCAAGCGAGGGTTACGCCCTTGCAAGTAGTTGATCTTGGTGTGTTGTATTGGCTCAATCATCTCTTGTGGGATAAGCTTTACATCGTGGTTAATGCCTGCGATATATTTTGTCGCATTGAGCAAGAGTGCTGCACTAGAGCCGAGTAGGGGAGAGGCTTCCGCAGTGATGATTGTACCATCGTGTAATTCTATTGCACCCACTGCTGTACTATTATCACGCTCCTTACGCTCCTTGGCTGCTACTGTGCATCGGCGGTCTTCGGTGGAGATACCAACCTGCTTGAAGAGGCGTGCTATGCGATTGACTACTGCCTCGCTCACATCGCCATTGGCGAAATCATTCAATGCATGGTAATAACGACGGATAATCTCCTGCTTGCTCGCCTCGCAGCAAGCTGCGTCATTTTCTATGCAAAAACCTACCATATTCACACCCATGTCGGTCGGCGACTTGTATGGGTTGTGACCATAGATACCTGTGAATAAGGCATCTAACACAGGGAATATCTCGGTATCGCGGTTGTAGCTGACAGCTGTCTTACCGTATGCCTCCAAGTGATATGGGTCGATGAGATTGACATCATTGAGGTCCGCTGTTGCCGCCTCATATGCCATATTAACTGGGTGCTTGAGAGGGAGATTCCATACAGGGAAAGTTTCAAACTTAGCATATCCTGCTTGGTTGCCACGTTGATGCTCGTTGTAGAGTTGCGAGAGACATACTGCCATCTTGCCGCTACCTGGACCTGGGGCTGTAACAACTACCAACGGACGAGCAGTCTCGATATAATCGTTCTTGCCAAAGCCTTCTTCGGAGTCAATCAGTGCTACATTGTGAGGATAGCCCTCGATGGTGTAATGGAAATAAGTGGTAATACCCAATCGCTCCAAGCGTTGGCGGTACATATTGGCGGATGCCTGACCGCTATAGTGGGTGATGACTACCGAATTAACCAAGAACCCGCGAGACATAAACTCGTCGCGCAAGCGTAGTACATCCACATCATAGGTGATGCCAAGGTCTTGGCGCACCTTGTTCTTCTCTATGTCGGCTGCGGAGATGACGATGACAATCTCCAAGGTGTCACGCAGTTGTGTGAGCATGGTAAGTTTACTATCAGGTTGAAAACCAGGCAGCACGCGGCTTGCGTGAAAGTCGTCGAAGAGTTTACCTCCAAGTTCTAGGTAGAGTTTGTTGCCAAACTGCGCAATGCGCTCTTTGATATGCTCCGACTGACGGAGGATATATTGGTCGTTGTTGAAAGGAGTGGACATGGGCAATTAATTAATAGTGCGATCTTAACGCTTTTTCGTGGTTGATGACTGGGTAGTTGTACATCTCGTAAAGTTTCTCACGGAGATAGTCTGTATCTTTATTGGATAGATGGATTAATTTCAAACGGTTTTCAATATATTCGTCAAACGCTTTGCCACGAGGGTATAACTCGTATGCCGCATGGATATGCTGGTCAATAATCTTACATACAAACTGAATCTGCTCGTTGCGGCTCAGTTCGCGCAACTCAGGACGCTCTGCAAGTGCTTGGTCTATCTCATGATTGATAGATGGCGTGAGGCGATAAACGATGCGTCCCTTATGCCCTTCAATACCGACTTTCATGCTGACGAGGTCGTCTTTGCGCGATTTTTTCCACCTGGGATTATCGCGTTTGAGTTGCATCTCACGCGCTTTGAGATAGTCGCAAGGGTCAAATTCATAGGAGATACTGACGGGGCAGATGTTTAGTTCCTTGATACTCGCAAAGAAATCTTCGGCATCAATAGTGAGCATCTTCAGCACGCCCGGTTGTGTGATATCATTACCGTCCTTGGCTCTACCTTCGCGTTGTGCTAACCATATGGATTTGTGGCGTTTACGCAAGTGGCGGATATACTGCGATAGCGTGATAGCATTCTCGCGTTGGTCATGGAAACAACCATTGCGAATCACTACGAAAGCGCGCAAGAAACGCACCAAGTGTTCAATCCACCACTTACCGAAAAGATTGTTGCCAATACCAAAATAAGGATGGATAAAATAGCGAGTGCGTATCAAAAAAGTTAACCACGTTGCATCCATGACTATATCGCGATGGTTAGTCATAAAGAATGCTCCGTGACGAATATCTTTTTCAATCACTTTTTTGTCGCCTAAGAAACGCAAGTCAAGCGACGTAGTAGTCTTGCGTTTCATAATTGATAGGATAGGCCACAAAATAAGGAAATCTACCAGCGGTAGAATAAATCCTGTATAATAGGCACGAATATGCTTGAATTTGTTCATTTTGTTGTATAAGGTAGTTTATTGTTTATGCGTCATTATGTCGAGGATCAGGTCATCGGTGACTTGCATACCATCGTGACCAATGCGTGTGAGGTTACGGATAGTACGGTCAATATCGTCTTCCACAATACCCTCCGTAGAATCAGCAAACGAGTGCTGCATAGCCAGATACGCGCTAAAAATCGCTGTCGCCACACCACTCGTGACCTTTAATGCACAGCCAGGTTTGGCGCCGTCGCAAATCATACCCGAGATGTTGGCAATCATATTCTTGATGGCGTATGTGATCTCTTCATAGTTACCGCCCATGAGGTAAGTGATACCTGCTGCGGAACCTGTGGCTGCTACTACGCAACCGCACAAAGCCGACAATCGACCAAGCGACTGCTTGATATATATGACAGTGAGGTTGCTGAGCGCCAATGCACGAAGGGTTTGCTCTTCGCTGCAATTATTCTCTTTTGCATACAAATACACTGGAATCGAACAAGAAATACCCTGATTGCCTGAACCCGAATTGCTCATTACTTGCACCATCGCACCCGACATGCGCGCATCGCAGGCACCGCAGGTGTAACTAATGATCTTGGTAAACAGGGAGTTCCCGAATAGAGCGTTGACGCTGTTAGATACCAGACCGCTATCGCTGTTAGATGTAGGACGAAGCAATCGTCCTAACCCATGACCATATTGGTCTGCAAACGATGTTTCTGCAGCGGCGGTATTCATCTCGGCACCCTCCTTCAAGAAGGCAATGTCATTGGTATCAACCTCCATGGCAAAGTCATACACACGGCGGAGGTTTAAGCCAGATGCCAGTTGTGTCGCTTCGCAAGGTTCTGTGCCTTCAGCAGGTTGTGTCGCTTCGCGGGGTTGTTGGGCTACTACAAACTTCGTATGCTCATCCATGATAGTAGCCTCAGCCGTTTGGTCGCCTTTGCGTACTTCGGCATGGATATAGAGTATGCTTGGAGCCTCGTAGTTGATATGAATCTGTGCTGGCACGCGTAGCATATAGTCTTTGGCATATGCTACCGCTTCGGGTGTAGCATCGCGCAATACCTCCAACAGATACTCTGACTTGCCCACGGTAGCACCTAATGCAATAGCGATAGGCAATCCCGTCATACCCGTATTAGGAATACCTACTGCGAGGGCATTCTTATAGACATTTTTGGAGAGATGAACCGTTATCGCATCAGGTTCGCAACCTAATAATTCTTTGGCACGAGCCACGCACAATGCTACTGCAATTGGCTCCGTACAACCAATAGCAGGTACCACTTCGCAGCGGAGCAAATCAAGGATTTGTGGGTTAGTCATATTGTTGGAAATGAAATTTAAGTCGAATGGTAGTATATAGAATGAGCAAGCGATGAGCGATGTTCTTGCTCTTTTGTCGCTTCTCGTGGAGTGTGGCAAATAGCAGTTCTTTGGCTACTGGATTGCGTGTAGCCGTAGTAGAATGGGTGTTCGCGAGGTAATTATAGCCCGTATATGGCAGTATTTTGTAACTTGGTTGGGTTGCCCAGAAATCCAAGGAGAATATCACATCCTCATAAATCATACCCATCGGGAAACGCAACTGGTGTTTCACAAACACCTCGTGGCGGTACAACCGCATGCATGGTGAAGTGAATTGGTGGAAATGCTTTGGCAATTTTCGTGTCAATATTTTGTCTTGCGTGGTGACACGCTTATAACCTATTTGTACACAATCTAAATCGCCAACATGTTGCAGCATATATGCATAGAAATCTTCATCTACATAATCATCGGCATCTACGAATGAGATGAACTCGCCTGTAGCATGTGCTAATCCCAAATTGCGTGCTGCGGATTGTCCCTGATTAGTAGGGTGGGCATATACCTCTATGCGCTCATCTTGTGCGGCATAGCGCTTGGCTACAGCCAGACTGTTGTCCGTAGAACCATCGTCCACGAGGATAATCTGCAATGCACGATGCGTCTGGTGTATGAGCGATTCGATACACCGTGCCAAGTATTTCTCAGCATTGTAGATAGGTACTATGACAGATATACGATTCATTTTTCTAACTTCTAACAGCGTAGCGTTCTAACTTCTCTAAACAACTGTTCAAACTGCTGAGCCTGTTTCTCGCGGGAGAACTGCTCTTTATTAATAACCGCTTGGCGAGTATAGCCCTGTTGTTGCCACTCACGGTACTTGTTGAGGATAAAATCTTTGATCTCTTGTATATCCGACGATGCTAGTCCAGCATTGGTTTGGCGAATGGTCTCAGCCAGTTCTTCCGTTTCAGATGGAGTACACAGAATAGGTTTTTCACAACCGAGTGCCTCAAAGAACTTGGTGGTCATAATACCATGCATGTTTGTTGAATCAGTTGTTTCATTGAATATCAGCGAAATTGCAGATTTTTGAAGCAAGTCAATGGCTTCCTGTCGAGGAATGTATCCACTGATGCTACATAGGTCTTGAATCTCGTATTTTTGTACTAAAGCTGAGAGTGGTGCAATCAAGTCGTTTTCGATGTGAAAGATAATTTTGATATCGTTGACAATGGTATTCTTTGTGGACTTTAATTGTTTAATAGCCTGAAGAAATATGTGTGGGTTTCTTGATCGGAAATCGTATATCCGTCCAATATAACTGATGATAAACTGATTAGTCGTGATAGGCTTAAAAACGTAGGTATCAGGATCATAACCATTGTATATGAGATGCGTTTGTGAATTGTATTGTTTCAGTATATTTTGATGCCAATTAGAAACAGTAGTAACCAATTTTGCTTGTCGAAGGATGCCGTTGCGTTGTCGGGTAGTTTTGCGTATATATAAATTGGTCAAAAAACTACCTATTCTACCTTGATTCGAAATTGAATTAAGCATATAACTGGTAGTACCCCATTGCTCTGTGATATCTCTTAAATCTACCAATAGAGGTTTTTTGAATCGAGTAGTAATCATAGAGGCTGTTTTTAATGGAAATACATTAAAAGAACTACATAAGATACAATCAAAATGTCTTAAATCAAGGTGTTGTTTAGCAAATTTGTATAAACATATATCTTTTCGATACCATAATTTATCACCTAACCATTGTAATCTTTTTTGCCACTTTGTTCCAAAGTAATAAGGCATAGCTAAGAATACGGTATTAGGAACTTGAAATGTTTCATCTTCAAGTCGTTCGGTAAGTATGGTAATATCCCAACCATTGCGAGTTAGAAATTTACATAATGATGTAATTCTCGGAACATACAATGGCTTGTTAAAGGCGTCACATAATATTAATATTCGTTTTGACATAATACTTGTATTATGTTGGCAGCAGCTTTTCCGCAGCCATATTCTGTAATTTCGTGTTGTGGTTGAGTGGGATATTGTATCGCTTGTAGGATGCGTGCCTTATCGGTTCCTACGATGGTATTCCAACCTGCTTCGGTAGTTTCTACCCACTCGGTTTCAGGGCGCATTGTGATACAAGGAGTATGATGGAAGTATGCTTCTTTTTGCACACCTCCAGAGTCTGTCAAAATCAATGCAGCGTATTTTTCTAAGAGCAGCATATCCAAGTAACTCACCGAATCTATGATGTGCAAGTGGGATGCATCTTGTATCAATTGTGTCAGCCTATCGGATTGCTCAATCACTTTGCGTGTACGAGGATGAAGAGGCAGTATAATAGGTGTTTTTACTTGTTGGAAAGCCAACAATATATTGGATAATTTATCTGCATTATCGGTTGTTTGAGCACGATGAATAGTTGCCAAATAATATTGCTTGGGAGATAAATTCAATTGTTGTAAAATGGTTGAGCAATTTTCTGCTTGTTCTGCGAAATATAGTGTAGCATCATACATCACATCGCCAACGTGGTACACACCTTGAGTAATGCCTTCCTTTCGAAGATTCTCTACCGCAGTATGTGTAGGACAAAACAATAATGCAGCGCGTTTATCTGTTTCAATACGGTTGTGCTCCTCTGCCATCTCCATATTGTAGCTACGCAAACCAGCTTCTACATGTATCAATGGGATATTACATGCTTCTGCAGCGAGGGCACCTGCTAAAGTGGAGTTGGTATCGCCATATACCATGATATAGTCTGCTTGACCATTGATTAACGGAATGATAGCATCGCGCATATGCTCCACATTGTTTGTAGAACCTAAATGCCAAGTTGGAGTAGGGATGCCCATCTCCTCAAAGAATATTTGGCTCATGTTGTAGTCATAGTGCTGTCCCGTATGCAAAATCCGTTCCTCAATTCGGATTGAAGAACTGTCGTTGTGAAGGCGGATATAGTGACTCACTATCGCAGCTTTTACAAACTGTGGACGAGCTCCTATGATTGTAATTATCCTCATTTCAACAAATCCAATAATTTAGGATACAACGAGCGATGATAGCCATCATCGGTAATGATGGTATTATGCCACAGTAGCACCACTTCGCCTGCGTTCTGATGGATCTTTTCAAATAGTCGTTGGCACTCAAAGTATGCCTCATCTTCGTTGAGGTTCATATAGTTGCTGTTGCTCAGTGTGCAGTCCATGACGGTCAATGGGTGCAGGACTAAGTTGGTGAGTGTCATTGTCTTAGGGTTGATCCAACGTACTGCGCGGGTGGTCTGCAAACGGAAGCCCACCTGATCGGGGAACATCATGGTGAAATCGTCGGTTATGCCAAAGGCAATCAGCGACTGCATATGATCAATGGAACAACGGAGATAGTGGCTGCGGTGGAACAAGTCCTTGTACTGACCTGTTGTGTTATCCCGAGTTGCCTCATGGTTTACCATATGTGTGTAAACAACCACCTTGGTCATATCTCTTCCATAATAGCTTGAGTGTAAGCCAATCTTGGCGCCACTATTTTTTATCAACTCTTCTGCAGTCTCAAAATCCTTACCGTCGAGTTTGTATTGTGGATAGTCATAGCCTTTGCCCAATGTGTCTTTTACAAAGTAAATACATTGTGCATTTTCCACTTGTTTATCTTGCTTAATCAACCACGAGAATGTGAAGGCTGGGTCATTGTGAATATCCTTTTGCGAAGCCAACACTTTTCGCCATTGACCACGCAATATGCCTCCCAACGCACCGCGTAAATGGCGGTAATGCGCTATAGAATCCACATCGTGTGTCAGGTAGATCTGGCTGAAGGATGGGGTAGGGAGTGGCAAATTCAGTAGCTTCATCAGCATACGAGCGTACTCATCCACCGTAGGAATCATCAGGCGGTTGTCTTTGCCCAAGATAGAGTGCTTAGCCAAGAAACGACCATGCTCATCGCGCTCGGTATTAATCAGTTCCTCTGCCCGCGAGATAAAGAAGAAGGTGTTGTAGACAATATCCGTGCGAATCACCCATGTTGTATTTCCCCCGCTACTCTCGCCTCCTTTTAGGGAGGGGGTGAGGGTA
>JAFZGC010000028.1 GCA_017555595.1 Paludibacteraceae bacterium
ATGGACCACCCCAGGGTGCCCAAACATCTACTACGAGGGGTTTGCCCTCTGCTAACAACTCTTGAAAGTTAGCATCTGTAATCTCTTTTGCCATAATCTTATATTTTTATTATTTTATTTTCTATTTCGCCTGCCAATAATTTATCGGTTAGCGGATCTTCAATTAATGTTTGTATAGCTCGTTTGAGCGGACGCGCACCATATTGTCGGTCACGTGCTGAGCGCAGAATCTCTTCGCGTGTGGCATCTGTGAGTTCTAATGTATAGCCCATTGTTTCCAGTCGTACCTGCAAAGGGCGAAGTTCTTGCGACAATATTTGTGCCAAAGCCTCATCTTTGAGTGGGTGGAATACAATAATGTCGTCTAAGCGATTTACAAACTCTGGAGGGAAGGTGCGTTGGAGTGCTTTGTTCAGCATGCGTT
Organism: Paludibacteraceae bacterium; assembly: GCA_017555595.1. Lineage (GTDB taxonomy): Bacteria > Bacteroidota > Bacteroidia > Bacteroidales > Paludibacteraceae > Colicola. The sequence goes on from JAFZGC010000028.1 coordinate 425, forward strand.
CTGTGGCTTTATCGTCCAGTGTATTGGCGCCAAAGCCGATGCCAGAGCCAAACTCGCTGAGTTGGCGAGTGCCGACATTGCTGGTGAGAATGATAATTGTATTTTTGAAGTTTACAATGTGTCCTTGTCGGTCTGTCAGTCGTCCTTCGTCCATGACTTGCAGCAGCACATTGAATATGTCGGGATGTGCCTTTTCTATCTCATCAAACAGCACTATTGAGTAGGGTTTCCTGCGCACAGCTTCGGTGAGTTTGCCACCGTCTTCATGTGCCACATATCCTGGAGGCGCACCTACCAGTAGACTGACAGTGTGTTTCTCCATGTATTCTGACATGTCGAAACGAATAATGGCATCGCGGTTGCCGAACATCTCCTCGGCGAGGCATTGTGCTAAGTGTGTTTTTCCTACACCTGTAGGACCGAGCAGGAAGAATGTGCCGATAGGTTTGCGTGGGTCGCGCAGTCCCATGCGCGAGCGTTGAATGGCTTTCACCACTTTTTGCACGGCGTCGTCTTGACCTATTACTCGTTGTTGTAGTTTTGCAGCCATCTGTCGCAGTTGCTCGCCTTCGGCTTGTGCTACGCGCTGTACGGGTACGCCAGACATTTGACTGACCACCTGCGCTACATCGGCCTCCGTAATCTTTCGCCTTTCGCCTTCTCGTCTCATAGCCTTCTCGCCTACACAAACTCCCACCTCATCCATCGCATCAATGGCTTTGTCTGGGAACTGACGGTCGGTAATGTATCTATCGGTTAGGTTGACGCACGCGCGCAGAGCCTCTTGGGTATATTGTACATGATGGAAGTTGCCGTAGGTCTCGCTCAGTCGAGTGAGAATGGTGTATGTCTCATCGTTGGTCGTTGGTTGTACGGTTACTTTTTGGAAGCGGCGCTCCAATGCGCCATCTTTCTCAATGCTAGTACGATATTCGCTAATGGTGGTAGCACCAATACATTGTACTTCGCCACGTGCCAATGCAGGTTTGAGAATGTTGGCAGCATCTAATGAACCTTGTGCGTTACCTGCACCCATAAGGGTATGTATCTCATCGATAAAGAGGATAACCTCTGGGTGCTGATTAAGTTCTTTGATGACAGTTTTGATACGCTCTTCAAACTGACCGCGATAGGTGGTGCCTGCCACCATCGAGGCGATGTCGAGCGAGATGATGCGTTTGCCTTCTAAGGCAGGAATCTCATTGGCTACGATACGCAGTGCCAATCCTTCTACAATGGCTGATTTACCCACACCAGGTTCGCCGATGAGGATAGGATTATTCTTTTTGCGTCGTGAGAGGATTTGGGTGACACGGTCAATCTCCAATGCTCTACCTATTACGGGGTCGAGTTCGCCGTTTTGGGCTTGTGCCGTGAGGTCGCGGCCATACTTGGTGAGTGCAGGTGTATCCGTCTTGCCTTTCTGTTTCTTGCTATTGCCCATGTCGGGGCCAAAGATGTGAATGGTGGTCTCTCGTTCGAGTGGCTGCTCATCCATGGTTAGCTCGCCTTGTGGCAGTGGGTCTGGCTTTGGGTAGAGGCGTTCAATGCACTCATAGTCTATGCCATGTTGCTGCTCCAGATACATAGCGGGATAGTTGATGCGGTCGCGTAGCAAACCCATCAGCAGGTGTACCGAACCGCAAGTCTCAGCCTGATAGTTGCGTGCCTCAATACCCGTGAGACGTATCACACGCTCGCTGGCGCGTGAGAGTTTCTGCGTCTGGGTAGCTTCTGTTTGTCTTAAACGTTCGTCTATCTTACGTTTGCATCCCACGGGGTCCATACCTGCTTGCATTAGCAGTTCGAAGGCTTTGCCTGCGCCCAGACGCAAGATGCCCAATAGGAAGTGATCGGGCATAATCTCTGCATTACCCAAGCGACCTGCTTCCTCCCGAGCGTAATTGAGTATGGTATGTAAATTATTTGTTTGTTCCATAAAATAGTTGACAGTTTATAGTTTAAAGGTGGGTTATTTATAAAAGTGCCAAGATAATCCAGCGCGGAACATGTCGGGTGCCATAGGATAGTTAGGCATGCTATAATATTGTTTGTTCATAAATGAAGCATTAAAGTGCTGATATTGAGCGAAGAGTTTAAGTCGAATGTGCTTGACATAGAAGTTGGCATATACGTTCATTACGGGATAGTTGCCGACTTCCTCTTGGTTTTGCACGCAGAATTGTCCGAGTGCAGGATTTAGCACTGGGGCATAATACTTGGTAAAGAATCGCATATCTACACCCATTTGTACATCCAACGCTTTTACCCATGTACCGTGGTAGTACAGATTGTTGTACATTGTTAGGGTAGGTAATGGCAGACAGGCGGATGAACTATGCTGATATACGATGCTATTGTCGAGGTTCACCCAGGGGGTGGTGATATTGAGTTGCAGGTCGGCAGCCAGTACTTGGATACTACCATCTGTCTGCTGTGGCAGACCTTGGTTGTCGAAGTAGATATAGTTGGTGATATTCTCAAACGATACATTCAGTCGAGGTTTGACCCATTGAGTAGGGTAGGCTATTTCGCCGCCGACATAGAAACGGTAAGTCTTTTTGAAGCTATTATCCCATTGATAATGGTTGCTGCGGTAGTGTTGCAAGTAGAAATCGGGCGTTTCGTTCTTGATGTAGGTTTTGGCAGCCAAGGTCATAGAATCTTTACCAAGGCGGAAACCCGCATCTAAATGTCCATTCACTTGAAACTCACCGAGCTTGTAGCCCAATAAGCAGATGTTTCCTTCGAAGCCATAGTGGATATACTTACCCTGATTCTTGTATAGTGTGGCACCAATATAGGTGTTGTTGGTCCAACGGTTGCCGTATAGTGTGTCGGGTACTGCATGAAAGGCAGTGTCTGGGTATAATGGAACTATATTGCCGAACAGGTTGTTGCTTGCTGCAGGCAGTGAAACGGATTGTCCGATAGGTGACATATGACGCTGTACCTCGTTCATCGCATAGACCATAGCACCGAAATGTAGCCAAGTGTTGAACTCTTCCTCAAAGGTTACCGCCAGGGTATTGCGGATAGTCAGGCATGATGCAGTATCGTTAGTCTCTTTGATGTTTCGATAGATATTCGGATAGAAGTTTTGTCGTGCTGTTTTCTCGATATATTTCTTGCTGGCATCGTTGACTTCAAATATATGTCGGAAAGTGGTCACGGGTACATACTCAATCTTAATAGAGTCTTTTTTTACCCATTTACCTTCTTCATCGCGTTCGCGGTAGTTGACTTTGCGTTCGCGCTCTACGCAAATGCTGTAGTAGTGATTGAGGTAGCCCGATAGGTAACGGAACTTAGACATGCCTTGCATTTTTACGGGCATATCTTCTGGTTTGAGGTTGCCTTGTAGGTCATCGGGGTTGAGCAGACCACCGTTCTCGAAGTTGCTCAGTGTGTTCCATGTGAATGCTCCTTGCACGGAGTATTGGTCGCCGTTGTAACTGCCGAATACGGAGCCGAACACGGTTTTACCTTCTTGGTTGGCGAATCGTCCGTAGGAGTTGAGGTAGTCGATGGTCATGCCCAAGTTTGTTCTGCGTGACAGATTGCCTGTGAACATGAAACTAATGTCGTTTTGGTCGAGGTTAGTGACGAACCCTTTTTTGTATGCTACGCTCGAATAGGGTGTCGTGGTGTGATAGAACTTCACATCTTGTGGCGTAATGATATAGGGTGCATAGGCATCGGCAAAGATGAAGTCGGCTTTCCGTTGCCTGTTGAAATAGATACGCGATTGGGTTGGGGAAATCAGGTTGGAGTTGGTGTTGTTGGCAATAGAATAGTTATTGAGCACATCGCGCATAGGCAAGTGCATATAGGATGTGTCTATAGGTGCGACGGTATCCGCAATGCCAGTCCATGAGTCTAATTGCCAAGCTCGCATGATGGTTGGTACCGATTTTGCGGCTGCTTGCACAATGACGAAACTGCACCAAACAATGACGCAGGTACAGATTAGGCGTGATATGTAAGTAAATTTATTCACCTTAGACTTAAATAATCTCTTTATGGTTTATTCCAACCGACACTCCCCCAATTTATAATTGGGGTGCAAAGGTACAACAAATTTTGCACATATGCAAGAGTTGTGAAAAACTTCCTTGCAAATTTGAAAATTCGCTATATCAACTTTCCGTTTCTTTGATGGCTTCCGATAAAACTGTAGGTGATAAAAAATCGCCATTTATGCAGGAAAGCGCATAAATGGCGATAGAATGTACTGGCTACGAAATCCTATTTTGCTGCTTTCTTAGCGCATGTTTTCTTAGGAGTATCTTTTTTTGCTTCCTTTTTTGCGTCTTTGAGTTGTTTCTCAAGGCGTTCAATCTCTTTTTCTTGATTTTGAATGGTTTTGAGCAGCTCATTCAATTCCTCGTTCTCAATAGTGGTAGGATATTGCTCTTCCACGCGTTGGAGGAAGTCAGAGAGGATGTTCATATAGTTGATGAATGCATCGTATGCTGACTCAAACTGGGTAGCACCTTGATCAATGTGGTTCATAAAATGTAGATAATTCACATCTTGCAGAATGAGCCAATCGTGTTTGAGTTGTTTGTCTTGGCAGAGGTGTACGCGCTCTGCTACAGCATAGAGTTTCTGCAAAGCCTCTTGTTGGAGGTCGTTGCCGTTGTAGGTGCTAATATCCTTAGCTTCGCCAGCCCATGTCAATGGGTAAGGCACTACAACAGCGTCACTGGCTGCGCATTTCTTAGCTACCTCGCCTGGGGTCATGAAGCCCAATCCTTGCTCCAGAGCGAAGTAAGGCAACGCCTTGAGGAAGTCAAAAATACCCGTCATGGCAGGTTGGCGCAGACCAAAGGTCTCGGCACCCACCCAGATATTCACCACTTGCTCCTCTTCGGGAAGCCCTGCAATATTCATGGCGTATTGCTCGCCGTCCATTGGGAAGTTGTGCCATGCAGGGTCAGAGAAGTGGAATGCCAACTCATCGCTGAGGTTGGTATTGCGGAGCAATACTTTGAGTTTTGGAGCGGCACTGCTGCTATACACATAGTTAGGGCTCTTCCAACTGAGGATATGCTTTGCGCCCTCGGTCATTACGGCTTTGAAGCCCATCTTATGCAGACGAATAGCAATCTCATCGCTATAGAGCAACTCGGATAGGCAAGCAGTGGTGGACTCTACGCCCAATAGTTGCTTGACTTGTGCCTGTTGTGCCTGCAGTTGTTCTGCAGCTTCGGTCTCGCTATATACGCTCGCGAGCGAATAAGAATAAGGTGTAACGACAAACTCCACGCAACCTGTGCCAGCCAACTCTTTCAGCACATCAATCATCTCTGGGTCGTATTGTTCCAGCATCTCCAGCATTGTACCCGACACGCTCAGGGCGCAGTGGAAGCGACCTTTGGAGAGGCGAATCATCTCTGCAATGGTCTTGCAGAGAGGCATATACGATGTGCTGATGAGCGATGCTACACGATCTTCGGTCTGCATGTCATCATAGTAGTAATGGTCTTGACCAATCTCAAAAAAACGATAGCGCTTCAATGCGTATGGCGCATGCATTTGAAAGCAAAAACAAATATTTTTCATGACTTTATATTTTCTAAATTCTTAATTCAAAATTCTTACTTCTCAATTAGTATCCGTTAATCACCAAATCATAGATACGGCGCACTTTCAATCCCGCGTCATACCACTTGATGTTGTTCACCTCGTTGCGACCCAACTCGCTGAGTGATTTGTACATAGCAGGATACTTGACAATCGCATAGATGGCATCTGCCATAGCATCTATGTCCCAGTAGTCGGTCTTGATAGCATGCGAGAGGATTTCTGCGCAACCCGATTGATGCGAAATAATGGATGGGCAACCCACCTGCATTGCCTCCAATGGGGATATACCGAATGGCTCGCTCACACTTGGCATGATATACACATCGGAATCAGCCAACACCTCTTGCACTTGGCGACCGCGCATAAAGCCAGGGAAATGGAACTTGTCCGCTATGCCACGCTGTGCAACAAGGTCAATCATCTTATTCATCATATCGCCGCTACCTGCCATCACGAAGCGCACACCGTCGGTCTTAGCCAACACGCGAGCTGCTGCCTCTACGAAGTACTCAGGACCCTTTTGCATGGTGATACGACCGAGGAAAGTGACCAACTTGTCTTTTCTATCGTGTTTCACGAACTCCTCTGGATTAGCCAATGGCTCTACGGCATTGTGCACGGTGCTCACCTTGTGAGGTGGCTGACCATATTTCTCAATCACGGTGCGGCGAGTGAGTTCGCTTACGCACATGATGTGGTCTGCCTCGTCCATACCGCGTTTCTCGATGGCATAAACCGTCGGATTCACATTTCCGCGGCTGCGGTCAAAGTCGGTGGCGTGCACATGTATCACGAGTGGCTTGCCCGAGATTTGCTTAGCAAACACGCCTGATGGATAGGTCAGCCAGTCGTGGCTGTGGATAATATCGAAGTCCAATGCGTGTGCCAATACGCTGGCTACTGCCTCATAGTTGCCAATCTCTTCCAATAGGTTGTTGGGATAGCGACCCGAGAAGCCTACGCAACCCAAGTCGTCCGTACCGATACGCGAGTAGTCGTAGTGGATATTATTGCGCAGGTGGTAGTACTCTTCGGGCGACATCTTGCCCTCCATGCGATGGCGAACATAGTCATAATCGTTGTCCTTCCATACAACAGGTACACTGTTTGCGCCTATAATCTTCAAGAATGATTGGTCTTCATCGCCCCAGGGTTTAGGAATCACGAAGGTAATCTCCATGTCTTCCTGTTGTGCCATGCCGCGTGTAAGACCATAGCTTGCTGTTCCGAGTCCGCCCAAGATATGAGGGGGGAACTCCCAACCAAACATTAATGCTTTCATATACTCTTGCCTTTAACCTTTAACCTCTAACCTATCCAATGTATTACATACTTCTATCACGCTTGCCACGCTGGGTGCATAACTCATGCCGCCATGTCCGCGGAATGGTGGGTTACCGTCGTACAATTCGTTGAGTGTGCCAACACACAGTTCGCTCATCTCTGCCTCGTAACCTGTTAGCAGACGACGGATAAAGTTCTCGCCAGAGTGCTGATATACTTGCAGATAAGCAATCGCGTATGCCGCTATGGTCCATGGCCATACAGGACCGTTGTGGAAGTTTCTGTCGCGCTCCAACTGACCGCCTATGTACTCAGGGCGATAGCCTCCGCTCTTAGGCGAGATAGTGCGCAAGCCCTTGGGCGTGTATAACTCTTTGGTGCAGATGTCCACGACCGCTTTGCGTTGGCGTCTGTCGAGTGGTGAGTATGGCAACGATGCCGCGATGATTTGGTTAGGGCGCACCTCTTTGTTGTGGTAGTCGCCGTCCACATAGTCATCCAGATACATGCCGTTCCAGAAGGTCTTAACAAAGCTGTCTTTCGTTATTTCTGCCTGATATTCCATTAGGTCGGCTATCTGTTCTTTGCCCAATTGGCGTTGTATCTCGGCGGTAAAGAGTCGTGCGTTGTACCACAGGGCGTTGATTTCCACTACATATCCTGTACGAGGGGTGATAGGACGACCGTTCTCTACGGCGTTCATCCATGTAGCAGGACGCTCTCTGCCGTCCGCCCACAGCAGACCGTTGTTGTGCAGGAAGAGGCGTGGGTGTTGTTGCCTGCGGATAAACAGCATAATGTCTATCACTAGTTGTCCGTATAGGCGTGTTGCCTCTTCGATGGATGTGTATGCAGCGTATTTCTGTATCGCGTGAATAAACCATAGCAGTACATCAGGTTCGTCCATGCCGACCAGTTTGTGTGGTCTGCCTTCCATGAACGCACGCACTTCTTCTACGGCGGTCTTATTCACGATAGCGTCCCAGTACTCAAGGCGACCGATACCCAATGTGCAGCTGTGCATTGCCACGAACTCCTCGCGTGCCGATGCCTTAAACCATGGGTATCCAGCCAACAGATAGCACTTGTCGCCTTCGCGTTTGTAGAATTGCGAAGCAGCATTCTTCAAGCAACCAAACATATCGTTGCGTGCCACGCGGCGGTCTAATTCCTTTTTCCATAGGGTCTTCAGCGTTTTGGTGTTTACCTCGCTGATACCCGCCGAGAAGATGACACTCTCGCCTTTCTTCATTGGCATTTCGAAGTATCCAGGCACCAATTGGTCTTCTTTGTAATCAAAACCGCGCTCTTCTTCCTTATAGTATTGTATATCTTTATACCAAGCGGGCGCGTGGGTGTATTCCACTTTCTTAGAGCACTGCATGTAGAGTTCTGGGAAAGCGCTGTACATGCGGTTAGCGCGTCCGTTCTCCACTTCGCGCATGTCGCTGTTGGCATTGGTGTTCTCTTTTGCTAAATCATGCACGCTGCGGAATGCCAAGTAGGGTTTGAGTCGTAGGGTAGTAGGTGAGTGTGCTTCTACCAGCGTGTAGCGAATCAGTACGCGTGGCTCAAAGCTCACCAACATACGCTCTTTAGTCAGCACCACGCCACCTACGCGATAGGTGGTCTTACTAATCACTTCGCAGTCAAACTCACGGATGTACTTATGCCCGTTGGGCGAGAAGTTGTTCCAACCATATTTGTGCAACCCTAAGTTAAACTCTGCTCCGTGTTGGATTACGGTTTCGTCCAAGCTGCCTAAGAGCACATAATTATCTTCGGGCAACTCGCCTGCGAGTGGCAGCACCAATTGTCCGTGGTATTTGCGCGTGTTGCAATCAATCAGGGTGGTTGAGTTGTATGCGCCCGCACGATTGGTGCGTATCATCTCTTTGCTCAAACTCCGCTCTAAGTTAATGAGCAAGGTCTTGTCAAAATTCAAGTAGCTCATGGTATCTTAAATCATAATTCAAAATTCATAAATCTAACTAAACTTTCCTTCGAATCTCACTTCTGCATCCATAAAGAACTGTCGTATCTGCTGTTCGGCCTCTCGTTTACAGATGAGCAGTACGCCGTTTGATTCGGCTACAATGCAGTCTTCCAGTCCTTGTACCACAGCCAAGTGTCCTTTGGGCAGGGTGACGATGTTGCCGTGGCTATCGTAGTAGGTGGCGTCGGAGTGGAGGGTCACGTTTTGGTTTTCATCTTTCTCGCTCAGGTCGTACAGCGAACCCCATGTGCCGAGGTCGCTCCAGCCGAAGTCGCTAGGAATGACATATACGTTTTTCGCTTTCTCCATCACGCCGTAGTCGATAGAAATGCTGGGGCAGGTAGGGAACATTGTTTGAATAAACGCATCTTCGTTGGGTGTGCCCATTACGTTTTCGCCTTCTGCGAACTTGTTTGCCATCTCGGGCAAGAATTCGTTAAATGCGTTGAGGATGGAGTTCAAGCTCCAGATGAAGATACCCGAGTTCCAAAGGAAGTCACCACTCTCCAAGAATACTTTTGCTAATTCTAGGTTTGGCTTCTCAGTAAACGCTTTCACTTTGCAGATCATCTCGCCTTTAGCCTCTTGGGGGGAGGCTCCTTCCCCCATCTGTATATACCCATATCCCGTTTCTGGTCGGGTAGGTTTCATACCCAAGGTGAGTAGTGCGTCGTTCTTTTCGATAAAGTCAAACCCTTGTTGGATGGTTTGTCTGAATGTCTCCTCTTGCAGTATTAGGTGGTCACTAGGTGCGACTACTATTTTTGCTTTTTCGCCTTTAGCCATCGCTTTGATTCGTGCAGCGGCATATGCGATACAGGGAGCAGTATTGCGGCGGGCAGGCTCGCAGAGCACTTGTTCGGCTTTGAGGTCGGGTATTTGCTCCAATACTTGATCGCGGTATAGTACATTGGTTACGATCAAGATGTTTTCGATTGGAACGATAGGTCGAAATCGGTCGATAGTCATTTGTAATAGACTACGTCCTGTCCCAAAGAAGTCCAAGAATTGTTTTGGTTTTTGGTTTCTGCTAAATGGCCAGAATCGGCTGCCCACGCCTCCTGCCATTATCACACAATAATTGTTTTTGTTCATGGTATATGTATGTTTTTATTAGTTAGATTCACGTTTTTTATGGTTGTTTTCTCCCATAAACAGAGTACATGTCTCTTCAATTAGCCCGCAAAGATACAACTTTTTTTTTATATACGCAAGTGCCTGCGCAAATCTTTTTAAATTTACTTTAATAGAATGTAATTTAGGTTATGTTATTTTCCCTATCGCTCGTAGTGTTCTTATCTCACTTTCGTTCGATTTTTTCTGCGCGCAGCGCAAGGAGAGTTCCCTAAACTTACCCCTTTTTCACAGAAAAATAATTTTTCTGCACAAATATTTGCTCATATCCAAATAATTGTGTAACCTTGTCGCGATTTTGTGTAATTTCAATGATAGCGAAACATGAGAACAACCACTTACATTACTAACATACCATTGAGCGATCGCCAGTTGTATGCAGCGATGATGAAGAAAATGGGCTGGATGACCAAAGTGGTCAAATCATCTACTGATTCGTCTTCTACAGCAGAAGAAGTGCGTACCGCAGAGATTATTTGCAAAGCAAAACAGGCGATTGAAAATTTTAAATCAGGCTCAGCTGAAGTACAAACATTAGATTCGTTCATACAAAGTTTAGTATGATTCAAATTCGTGTCACAAAGGATTTTGAGCGACAATTCAAACGCTTGTACAAAAAATATCGCTCATTACCAGAAGATTTGACTATTTTGTCCAATCAACTCGTTGAAGCACCGACATCTGGTATTGATTTAGGAGATGGCATTCGTAAGATTCGAATGTCCGTTCGTAGCAAGGGGTCTACTGATTACCAGAGACAAAATTTAGGCAGCGATTTAATGGATAAATTAAAAATGCTTCTCAAAAATGAGGTAAGCCATTCTGCGTTTAGATACATTACTGTAGATGCATACATATCTGCTATTCCATTTTATTTGAAAAATGGATTTGTGGAATTAACAAAAAAAGAGGAAGATGAACATACTAAATTGATGTATTTCGACATAATGGAGTTAGAATGAAACAACGCCACATAAAAACAAATATTATATCTTTACGGCGTAGATAATTTATGTATGAGTGCAACAGATTACCTAAATAACGCACAAGCATGGTTAGCTCAGCAATCTCAAAGAACAATCAATTACCAATGGGAGATTCAGCACCACAACCAAATGCACAAGACCTACGAAAACTCCTTGTAGGGGTTTAATGTTAACCGTTAAACGCTAATATAACTATGTGTAAAGTAGAAGGGTATTGGAATATTACTCCAAAAATCAAATGTGTATCTTTCCCCGTCCGTGGAAAGATGGCAGTCAAGTTGGAAGATGGTCGTGTGATTATTGTTCCTCTTTCTTCGTTTCCTTCAATCAAAAAAGATCCTGTCAGAGACCGCTCTAAATGGTATTTGATGGGCGGTGGAGTGACATGGGATAGTTGTCCTGAAGTTATTCACATTGAACAGATATTAGGTAATTATCATAACTACCAACACGAGTAAAAACTGCAAGCACACAGCCACTTGGCTATCCATATCGAGAGTGTGTCAAAATGCTGACACACTCTTTTTTTGTTCAGTATAGTCCAAAAAAATGGTGGTTGAGGTGACCCCATTTTGTTGGACAGGGTTAGTAAATATTGTTAATTGTATGCATATTCATTGACATGTTGTTCATGTAATTTTGTCTATACTGGATAGGACTCATATTAAGACGCAGTTTAATACGATCATTATTATAG
>JAFZGC010000029.1 GCA_017555595.1 Paludibacteraceae bacterium
ACAAGAACTCAGCGATGATGCCATCTATAAATTTGATATTTCAGGCTTAAATTAATTCTAATAAAAACTGCGCAATCTTAAAGCAAACTTTAAATTAGCGCAATATTCAATATACTCACACCATCCCAACCGCCCTCGCAAAGGGCGGTTGGGGTGTGTTTCAGGACAACCGCATTTATCAAATACATTCATTTTTTTCTTCTTTCAAGTTGCAAATTGTTGCCAAACGATAGGGAAAGTTAGGAATGGTATGGACATGATAACGGAATGGTGACGGGAGAGACAGGAGAATAGATATGTCCAACTCCAAAAAAAACGAAAACTAATTTTGATGCGGTTGCCCTGAAAAAAACTCATAAATTTGGAAATATGAGAATATTTTTGTACCTTTGCACGCTTTTTATGCACATGCCCCAAGTGTGCGAATGTGCTCGTAAAATAATGATAACAGAAGATATAAAAGAAATAATGAAAAAAGTACTCTTTCTACCACTGCTCTGCCTGTCATTGTCTCTCATGGCTGAACGTATCGAACCTATTCCGTTTGGCAATATGGAGCAATGGACAGTGCGCTATATCAAGGAATCGAATTTATTAGGCGGAAAAACCAAAACACTTTATTGTCTTGCACCCACGGATACAATCCGCGAAAATGGGGCATATGAGTATGGACAACCTGGCAATCCTTGGTCCACCAGTAACGCTTATGCAAATGTCATTGGTATTGAGAAAGCAGCAGGAACCATGATGCCCGAGGCAAGAGAGGGAGGTGGCACATGCTGTCGATTGGATGTGGATATGCTGGGCGTACGCGTGTTGGGTATGATAGACATCCAAGTGCTGGTGTCTGGCACTCTGTTTACTGGACGTAACATAGAGCCTATCACTACTGCTGCGGATCCCTATCAAAACATTGACTTTGGTGTTCCTTTTACAGGACGCCCATCTGCATTGATGCTTGACTACAAGTGCGTAGTTGAGCAGGAGAACTGGTACTGGTATGCCAAAGGAACTGCCAAACCCAAGAAACATGACTTTGAAAACGGCGAGATAGATGAAGCGGAAGTGTATATCTACTTGCAACACCGTTGGGAGGATGAGAAAGGTAAAATCCACTCTATCCGAGTAGGAACAGGCTACGAACGTTTCTCTAAAACACAGGAGGAGTGGGTAAATGCACACCGTGTACCTGTCCATTATGGCGATATTACGGGGGAGACTTGGTACAAAGACTACATGGGCTTCAAAGGTATCGAGCGCGCTATGAATAGCAAAGGCAAAATCACGCCAATCATGGAAGAGGGATGGGATGGCGCATTGGACGTAACACACATGGTTATTGTGATCACAAGTGGAAAAATGGAAGCCTTCGAAGGACACGAAGGAAACACCCTCTGGGTAGATAATGTGTGCCTCGTATATGAGGAATAGTTGGCAGTTGATAGTTGATAATTTATAATAGAATAAAGGCTGGGATAATGAAAAAGATTTTATTTTGCATGGTAATTGCTCTCTCTTTGCCTACATGGTGTATGGCAAAGAAAAATTTAGTGCTGATAGGCGATGCCACAATGGCACAACATAGTATAGCCAACCCTGATGTGCGCGGTTGGGGAGAGGCATTGGCTGATTTCTTTACAGATAAAGTGCAGGTTGTGAACTTTGCACAGGCTGGAGAAAGTACACGTACGTTGATAACCAAGCGCCTTGAGAAGATCCTCGCGCAGTGCCACTCAGGAGATTATGTGCTACTCCAAGTGGGACAAAACGACTTGAGAGGTGAGTATGGAGAAATGTACTATTCTACTTCGGAGATGGGGGAGCAACTATGCGAAATAGTGGATATGTTGCAACGCAAGAAAATGAAGGTGATTTTGTGCACCCCAATAGCTCATCCTTTTTATGTAGAAGATAAGGTGGTTAATCGTCTTGGTAGCTATCCTGATGTGGTGAGACACGTTGCGAAGATCAAAGGTACCTACCTAGTGGACTTGGAGGCAATCACCTATGCATGGCTAAACGAGATGGGTAAAGAGAATGCAAAGATATTCTATAAAAATGTCTCTAACAATACCCAAACCAGAGAATATCTATTGACCCCAGCGGGAGCCACTGAGATTAGCCGAATGGTGGCGCAAGAATTGGTGGCACAGAAAATACCATACCTCAAGGCACAAGTACAATTGACTGTCGTAGAGTAATACCAAACTTTGGGATGCTGGGCATATTCTCATATCTTGATTACTGTATGTTGGGCGCATTGGCACTGGTGATGTTGCATCAGGGTTATTTCTATTTGCGCTATATGACTGTTGTCAATCGCCGTAATCGTCAATCACCAAACAAGGAATACTGCTACCCTAAGGTTAGTGTGATTGTGTGTGCACGCAATGAACAAGAGAACGTTCAAACCTATCTGCACGCTTTGCTCCATCAAGACTACCCTTGCTATGAAGTTATTGTGGTGAACGATCGCTCTGAAGATGGCACTCAACTCGTCTTAGAACAGTATGCCCAGCAATACAGCAATTTGCATCTCACTTTCGTGCCACGCGAAGCGAGAGTTGTCAGCAGCAAGAAACTGGCACTCACAATCGGCGTAAAAGCTGCGCATTATGACTATATCTTGCTCACTGATGCAGATTGCAGACCTGAGTCTATATACTGGATTAGAGAGATGATGCAAGGATTTGCTAATGAACAAACGGAAGTGGTGCTTGGGTATGGTGCATACTTTGAGAAGAAATCGCTGTTGAGTGCTCTGATTAGTTACGACACCCTCTTTATCGGACTGCAATACTTGGGTATGGCAGCAGCAGGACACCCCTATATGGGCGTGGGAAGAAACTTGGCGTACAAAAAGGAAACCTTCTTTCGCAACAATGGTTTCCGTGGATTGCTCTCTGAAAGAGCAGGCGATGATGACTTGTTTGTGAATAAAGTGGCCACAACTACTAACACTAGTGTGGTCTGTTCGCCCGAAAGTATCACGTGGTCGCCTACTAAAACAACATGGCGCGAATGGCTACACCAAAAACGTAGACACCTATCCGTGGCACCACATTATAAGGCAGGTAGCAAAATACGCTTGGGCATAGAACCCATGACGCGCGGCTTGTTGTATGCCTTGTTGATTGCTATTGCTGTGTTTGGTAATGGCTGGGCAATGATGATAGCATACGGATTGTGGTGGCTAAGGCTGGTGATGCAGATCTGTGTTATCAATACATCTGCTTACAGATTAGGCGGACGACTGTTTGGCATAGAGATTGTGGCGTATGATATACTACTGCCACTCATCACTATCTGGCTCCTGCTAGCCCAACGCCTACGCAAACGACCAATATACTGGTAAAACTATCCAGTAGTCTAACAGCGTAGTGGTCTAACCTTTAACAATAAAATGGTCTAACTTCTAAAAACAAATACAACTATGGAAGAACAAAAACTCAACATCAACCTCTCGCCTGAAGTGGCAGAAGGTACTTACTCTAACCTGGCAATCGTAGCGCACTCTGCTTCAGAGTTCGTAGTGGACTTTGCATGCATGATGCCTGGTCAAAAAGGCGCGAATGTCAAGTCACGCGTTGTCATGACCCCAGAGAATACCAAGAAACTGCTCTTTGCTTTGCAAGAAAATGTAGCAAAATACGAGAAACAGTTTGGTACTATCAAACTCAACGGCACACCTGCCCCAGGAAGTACTATTCCGATGTCCTTCGGCGGCGGCCAAGCCTAATTCTTAATTCAAAATTCTTAACTCTTAATTCTATGAAACAGACTTTTCCTGCTAGCCAACTCATTATCAATGAGGATGGTAGCGTATTCCACTTGCACATTCGCCCAGAGCATCTGGCTGACAAAGTGATACTCGTTGGCGACCAAGGTCGCGTAGATATGGTAGCTTCGTTCTTCGACGAGGGCTCTATCGAATGCGACATCCAAAGCCGCGAGTTCCACACTATCACAGGTAAATTCCAAGGCAAACGAATCTCCTGCATCTCTACAGGTATTGGTACCGACAACTGCGACATCGTCCTTAACGAACTCGACGCCCTTGCGAACATCGACTTCGCTACTCGTACGGAGAAAGATGAGCACCGCACACTTGAGATAGTGCGTATCGGCACCTGCGGCGGTATGCAAGAGGACATTCCGCTCGGCACTTTCCTCGTAAGCGAGAAATCCATCGGTTGGGACGGCGTATTGGCTTTCTATGAGGGTCGTGACGAGATTGCTGACCTCGGGTTTGAGGATGCACTCGTGGACTTCATCCACTATCCTGCTAAAGCAGCTCGTCCTTATGTGGTAGCAGCCAACCCAGAACTCGTTAACCGCATCGCAGGCGACGATATGATGCGCGGTTGTACCATCGCAGCCAACGGCTTCTACGGCCCTCAAGGTCGCGTCTTGCGCGTAGATTTGGCGGTAAAAGACATCAACGACCGCATTACCGACTTCCGCTACGAGGGTCAACGCATTACCAACTACGAGATGGAAGGTAGTGTCATCGCAGGTCTCGGAAAGCTCATGGGACACAAGGCCATGACAGTCTGCTGCGTTATCGCACAACGCAAAGTCGAGGCCGCTAATACCGACTACAAACCCCGCATCAAACAATTGGTACAAACCGTATTAGAGCGCATATAAAATAAGAGTGATTCAGCTCGCAAAATTGCTAAAATGAAAACAAAATGAAGATAGACTGGAAGAAACTGCTACCCTATGTGGTAGGTATTGCGGTGTTCATGGGCATCGCTGTAGTGTATTGTACACCTCTATTGGAGGGAAAAGTACTGATACAAGGCGATGTCAACAACTGGAAAGGTGCTGCGCAAGAGGCACTAGAGTACAAAGCCCAAACTGGTAATGCTACATCTTGGACAAACTCCATGTTTAGTGGTATGCCAACCTACCAAATCACAGGCAGTTTGCCATCTAGCAAATTCCGTTCGGTGATATCCGATGCTATGCATCTTGGACTTCAAGACAGCAATCCGTTGGGACTAGTGTTTGCATATTTTGTAGGTTTCTTCATCATGCTGCTTTGTTTTGGTATTAATCCTTGGTTGAGTATCATAGGTGCTTTAGCAATGGGATTGAGTAGTTACTTTTTTATCATCATCCCTGCTGGACACGTTACCAAAGCAATCGCCATCAGCTATTTAGCACCTATCATAGGCGGATTCTACATGATTATGCAGCGTAAGTATTGGGTAGGTGCGCCTCTAATCTTATTTTATGGTTTTCTTGGTATAGCATCGCACGCGCAGATGACCTATTATATCTTCTTGTTGATAGGTGTATTTGCATGTGCAGAACTCTATATCCATTTCCGTGAGAAGCGTTGGAAAGATTTAGGTATATCAGTGGGTGTACTTGCAATCAGTTTGCTGCTCGTATTTGGCACTAAGTTGAGTTGGTGGGAAATGAACCAGTCCTATCTCAAAGAGACTATGCGTGGTGGACACTCAGAGCTAACCTCTAACAGCGACAGCGGTCAAACATCGAACAGCGCAGCGGTCTCTCAGCGAAGCGGTCTCAGCCTCGACTACGCTACCGCTTGGAGCTATGGTGTGGACGAGACAATGACTTTCCTTATCCCTAACTGGGAAGGTGGTGCTAGCGGATATAATGTGGGCGAAAAATCCCAACTTTGCGAAACGATGATTAAGAATCGTGTGCCTAAGCGCTCTGCCGAGCAGTTCTGCCAACAAGTACCTACTTATCGAGGAGAAAAGGCCTTTACCAGTGGTCCTGTGTATATGGGCGCAATCATCTGCTTCCTATTTGTGTTGGGCTTGCTGATTGTGTCTGGACCATATAAATGGGCATTATTAGTAGCCACTATCTTCTCCGTAGCATTGGCATGGGGAAGAAATATGATGTGGCTAACCGAACTCTTCTTCAACTACTTCCCAATGTACAATAAATTCCGCGCTGTGGAGAGTATCCTCGTAGTAGCAGAAATCACGATGCCTTTGCTGGGTATATTAGCATTGCAGCAGATTGTGGACAAAAAAGTAGCATGGGAAAAGTTGCGTGTGAGTATGTTTGTTGCAGGTGGTATTACTGCAGGACTATGTCTTATCATGGCTCTGTTTGCAGGCATGGTGGATGTTACTAGCAGTTATGATGCACAATGGGTAAACCAAGTACCAGCATGGCTCAAAGACGCTATTTTGGATGAGCGTGTAGCCATGATCAAAGCCGATGCTTGGCGCTCGTTTATCTTCATCGCTTTGGGCTTCGCAGTCGTATACTGGTATGCATGGCAAGACCAAAAGGCGGAACAAAAGAAGCATGCATACATATTGTATGGTGCATTAGCAGCATTAGTGCTCGTGGATATGATTCCTGTGAATAAACGTTTCTTTGGTAACGACCATTTTGTGAAGGCGAAAGATGCGGATGCGTATTTTGCAATGCAACCATACGAGCAACAGATCTTGCAGGATGAAGATCCCAACTTCCGTGTGCTGAATCTTGCAAGCAATACCTTCAATGACGCACGCACCAGCTATCGCCTCAAATCCATTGGCGGTTATTCTGCTGCCAAACTACGCCGATACCAAGACTTGATTGATGAGCATATCTCTGCGGAAATGAATCCGCTGATGCAAACCATCATGCAAACACAAGGATTCATGTTGCCTGATGCGAATGAAGGCAAAGACTTTCCAGTGCTCAATATGCTCAATATGAAATACGCCATAGTACCATTGCAAGGTGGAACACAAGCTCCTGTATATAATCCATATGCGATGGGTAACTGCTGGTTCGTAGATGAAGTGATTTTAGTGGATACACCAGACGAGGAGTGCGCAGCATTAAGCTCATTGGACTTGCACAAGCAAGCTGTAGCCGACAAGAAATTCGCCGAGGCATTGGATATCACCAACCTCGAGTTTGCACCACTGATGGCATTTGATACAACGCTCATCCAACTGACATCGTATGCGCCAAACTGCCTAACATATGAGGCAATGACCGAGCGCAACAAAGTGGCAGTATTCTCTGAGATATACTACCCACATGATTGGCACTTGTATTTGGTGAATGATAATGGCGAGAAGATGGAGTTGCCATTAGTTCGTGTAAACTATACATTGCGCGCCGCTGTTATTCCTGCTGGTCATCACCAACTCATTATGGAGTTCACTCCACATGCCATGCAAACGGACAAATGGTGTACTCTCATCATTATCATGGCGTTGCTTTTGAGCGTTGGCGGATTGAGTTATCCTTTGTGGAAGAAAGCTATTTGCAAGAAATAGTTGCGTTATATGCTCTTGATATAGTCCACGATAGAGGAAATGATGACTTTTTTGATGTAAATCCAATATAGCGTTCCTCTATATTGCTGCATCAGTTGGTTGTGGCGAGCAAAATGGAATAATGCTGCAAATGCCTTATGCTTTTCTTTTCCGCGAAATACACCCTTGCGATGGCTAATTGATGTGGAGTGAATCACGTAATGGTAGAATATATCATCCAATTGGGCAATAGTATTTGCAACAAGATAGCATTGTCCCATAAAACTGCTATCTTCACCACTACTAGCGTGTGGGAATTGCAACTGATGTGCATTCAGCCAATCGCGTCTAAACAGCATGGTAGTAAAATTGCTGATATAATGACGCAGTAGATATTTCCGCTTATGGCTTGTAATAGCGCCACTACCTACATGTGGATTTAACATGGTCTTATGTAAGCCATTAGGAAAATCTAATATAGCTGCTGAAGAGCAGATGTCGGCTTGGTGCTTTAAAGCAGTATCGTATAAGGTTTGCATCATATTGGGTTCAATCCAATCATCGGCATCTACAAAAGCCACATATTCTCCTTGAGCCACACTTAATCCTAAATTACGGGCTAATGCCGCTCCGTTATTCCTATAGGATGATATGATACGCCAATTCGCTTCTAAATGGTGCGAAGCGATGTAATTTTGAATAATCTCTATGCTATTATCGTTTCCCTTATCATCTACAAATATAACTTCTATTTCTAGTAATGTCTGTGACAATAAGGAATCAAGACAGCGCACGACATATTGGGCAACATTATAAACGGGCAATATGATTGATACTTTATAAGCCATCAATAGTTGTAGTGGGGGTTATACTGATTGTAATAAATTATTCCAAAGATTTGCTACATTTTCTACAGAAAAACGACTACTTAACTCTACGCAATTAATACTCATGTCTTTGCGGAGTTGATCATCCAGCATTAGGCGTTGTAGTTCTTTTGCAAATGCAGTTCTATTGTTGTTCTCTATGAGAATACCATTGCTTCCGTCAGCTATGAGGTCGGTTGCCGCAGCAAAACTATCGTAAACGATGGGCACACAGCCACATTGTTGAGATTCAAGAATGGTCATAGGGAATCCTTCGCATGCAGATGTTACTAAAAAAATGCTTGCTTGTCGGTAATAGGGTAATGGTTTTTGTTGTCCCTCGAAAATGAGGTTTGTGAGTTTTTTGTTCTTTACAAAGTCTTTATAGAACGGCGCATCAATACCATCACCAACTATGCGCAATACCCAATCGCAGAAGCGATGGTCTTTTTGAAGGTCCGCCCAAATGTATAGAATTTCGCTAATGCGCTTGTGCCAATCATCCAATCTAGCTACTACCAACACTTCCTTGTTGCGGTATTTGTCGTGAGGTATTTCTACCTTATCAAACGAATTAGCATTGGGGATAGCGACAAAGTCGCTTGCTTGTCCGCTAGCAATGGATAGATAGTTATTGATGGTTTTCTGGGATAAGACTACTATCTTATGGGTTTTCCCGTAAGGGCGAGCGTACTTAGGACGCAGTTTTTTGAGGAAATACGACTTTGGGAACACGGTCATTGCCAATTGCAGAACGGCTTGCTTCAATGTCCAACGCGTATCAATGTTGTGACATAATCTATATCTGATAATATCCCATCGGAGGGGAACAATCTCGAATCCTGGTGTGCCGTGAAAAACATTGACTACTTTTATAGATGATAGTAATGGTACACAGTCAAAAATATCTTGCGATAAAGTACATGGTGATTGCACAATGACAATGCCTCCGCCGATACGATTGATCCATGAGCAGAAATCGTCTTTGTTCTGCCAATGGTGGGTTTCTATAAAAGTAGTAGCAGGCGTGTTCTGTGGCGCAGGGTTTGCATACACGGAATAGCATATATGCCCATACTGTTTGGCAAGCGCCTCTGCCATAACATGGGAAATACGTGCTATTCCTCCTGACAATGGATTGACGTAATTATCAGTAACATAGATTAGGTTCATCGCTCGCTGTAAAACTCTATTTTTGAATTGTGAACAACACGTTTATCTTCAGGTGGCAGTTGCATATAATCGCCAAACAGGGCTGTGAGCACAACATCTGGATTGTTGGGTACGCATGCTTGGAAATCTTCAAATGGTATTCGTTTGATAGGATAGTAGTCTTTTTTTGAAAAACCATTATATGCCATCCATCCATACACATGTGCTAATTGGTCAATACGACGGAATTTATTGGTAAAACGTGTGAGAGTCGTTAGTAACCATGCAAATGGAAATACAATCCACGAAAGTATGGTGTCTTTAGTATCAACATAATGGTGGATACCCCGCAAACAATGTCCGTACCAATAATCCAATTTTGCTTTCCACGCTAGATTGGGAACTTCTTCGATAGGAATAATGTCGATGAAGATGCCTTTTTCTTTGAGCCGGTCGGTGCAGGGTTCTTCGTACATATACGAATCTCTTTCACGCACTTTGGCTATGAGGGTAGGATAATATGGGTCTGTAAAATAGTCTTGATAAACCAAATGAGAGGGCAGCTCGCGAGGGAGAATCTTTCGCAATTTCGCTAAGTCGTCTCTTGTGACATTGATATCAATATCATCATCCCAAGGGATAAATCCACCGTGTCGAACAGCACCTATGAGTGTACCTCCGTCCAATGTGTATTGGATACCATGTTTGGTACATATATCATCTACCACTTTAAGTATCTCCAACATACGCAGTTGCGCTCTGCGAAGTGTGGAACCTTCGGGATTATAGTGTGATAAATCTTCCATTTATTTCTCTCCTCTCAATTTGTGTAATGTTTCGTTGATGAGTGTGCTGGAAGTGCCTTTAGTGTATGGGAAATACACGACCTTCGCACCTACGGCATTGAGGTCGGCTTCGATCTTGTTCCATTTGTCGGTGCCCTTCCAATCGTCGCCCACGAACATAACTTGGAAGTGGTATTTTTCCCAGGCTTCCATCTTGTTCATGTTCTCTTGTGTGACTACTTCGTCCACATATTGGATAGCTGCTACTATCTCTTTCCGCTCCTCAAATGGAATCACTGCTTGTTTGTGCTTGTAACTCACTAATTCGTCAGTAGATACACCCACAATCAGATAGTCACATTGTGCTTTGGCTTTGCGTAGCAGGTTGAGATGACCGATATGGAAGAGGTCGTACACACCCGTGGTATAACCCACCTTGATAGGCTCGTGCATATTTAGGAATTGCTCCAGACAATAGAGTTGCCATTTTTGATTGCCAGTGAGTTGGGTCATGTCTATATCACGACGAAACTCTGGGCGAGTAGGACCTTGCCAGTCCTTGAAATATGCGTCCACAGGGCGAGGCATTGGCACTTTGTTTGGCACAGGAATCTCTGGGTACTTAATCTGCATTAGCTCGCGCACCAGATACTTTGATTCGCCATTGCGCACACGAGTCAAGTCCAATGGATCTGCCATACGGAGTAAAGCATATGGATCAGTATATGGCATACCCGCTGTTTTGAAAGCATTATAGTAAGAACTCGATGACTCACGGCTGAATACATCGTCCATGAATTGAAGGAAATCAATTTTCTCCCCTTGACGATAACGCTCATAGAGATAAGACATATCTTCTGGTTGTTTGAGCACCAATGCGGGGTCAAGGAAGGTATAACGCTTGGAGAAATCCTCTACTGTCCAATCTTTGGATAATAATTGGTCCATACCGCCAAAGATAAGGTCACTACTCTCGCCAACAATGAGTCGTGTCACACCATCTGCTTTGGCTTGCATAGCTGCTTGATAGAGTTGTGGTTCGATGGAGTGAACAGGAGCATTCTTGCTGCGCATCACTGGCTCAAGGCAGTTTTGCACCGTATTCCAATCTATGTCCACATAGTGCAGATTCAAACCGTAATATTTAGCATAGTATTCTGCACGAGCCAATTCCTCTTTTTGGTATTCACCTCCCAAGAAGCGGAAAGTATAGGCATCACATCCAGGCATATAAGCCGCCAATATAGCGGAGTCCATACCACCCGACAAGCAGATACCTAGTTTCTCGCCTTGGAGCGAGTCAAATACTTTTTGGATGGCTTTATCAATTTCATCTGCCGTGCGAACATAAGTAAAATCTTTACTATCTGGCAATGGTATATTCTCGTGATGAAGTCCCTCATAGAAATCTATACCTTCGCGCTCAATATAGCGGAAAGCCAAGTAGGAACTCATGCAAAAATTCTTATTAATCATATATCTTCTTTGAATGTTATTTTCTTGTTTTGTTCTTCGCCGAGGACGATGTGGATTGGGATATGAGGCATGTGCTCGTGCACGATACCACAATCATCTGTTGCTGGCAAGTGACATGCCGCACATGCATGTTCGTCGCAAATATCTGCTCCGAGTGCTTTGGTATATGCTTCCGCAATCAATTCCAAACGGAATGCCTGCGGTGTTTGGGCGCGCATGATGGTAGAGCGTTGCGGTATTCTAGCCACCTGACCATCTGCCATCTCATACACCGTATCGGTACTAGGTATAGCCACAGTCACAGCCTCGTGCTCCTCCAATGCTTCGCATACGCGGGCGATAATCTCTTGGCTCACAAATGGACGAGCTGCATCGTGCAAAAGGAGGTTTACCTCCTCGCCTCTAACCTCTAACCTCTTACCTCTAACCAGCCTAATGGCATTTACACTCGACTCCCAGCGCTCTTTGCCTCCAGGAATGATCTGGCGGACTTTCTGCCATGCGTTGGCAAGAAGCATCTGCTCGGCATGGGCGATATAATCGGGGTGCATGACAATGCAAACCTCATGAATATGAGGCGATTGCTCAAAGGCATTAACCGCATGCTCCAAGACGGAATGACCATCAGAGAGTGGAAGCAGTTGCTTTGGTGTATTACCTCCAACACGTGCTCCAATGCCTCCTGCTAATATGACTGCGATGTTTTGCATTGTATGGTGTAGAGTTGTGTAGTATAGTTTAATGTTGTGTAGTATTGTTTTTTGCGGCAAGGATCATTTCACAGAGTTCGCGGATAGCGCCGTCGCCACCTTTCTTTGTCAAATGGATGATACCAGGAATGGATTTGACTACGGCTACTGCGTTAGCAGGACAAGCAGCTATACCTGCGTGTTGCAAGAGGTCGAGGTCATTGACATCATCGCCCA
Organism: Paludibacteraceae bacterium; assembly: GCA_017555595.1. Taxonomy (GTDB): domain Bacteria; phylum Bacteroidota; class Bacteroidia; order Bacteroidales; family Paludibacteraceae; genus Colicola. Next base: position 12,462 of record JAFZGC010000029.1, read on the forward strand.
CGAAGCAGACATTCTCCAAAGTGATGCCCAACTCTTTGCAAATTTGGTTGGCAGCGTCGAGCTTGGTCATCTTCACACCATCTACTACGCGACCAACTCCTGTATAAATATATTCCAAACCGAGTTTTTGAGCACGTTTCATACCAATGGCAGTGTTCTCGCTTGTGAGGATACCGCAAGGGATTCCTGCTTTGCGCAAGAGGACAATTCCCATGCCGTCATAGACGCAGAACTTCTTAAATTCATCGCCGCTCTCGGTGTAGTACATACCGCCGTCGGTCATGCAACCGTCCACGTCGGTCAAAAATAATTTCACTTCGTTCATTGTAGTTGGTTGTAAATTTCGTAAAAGGTATTTGCCATTCCGTGCCATGAGTAGTTATCCTTTTGTTGGATGAGGTACTGGGTATAGTCGGCTTGGCGGTTGTGGGTGTAATAGTCGGTGATGGCTTCGGCGATGGCTTCGGCATTGGGTTCGACTGCATAGCCCATCTTATGGTCGTGGACAATCTCGCCTAAACCACCTACATTGGTGACAAGCATCGGTTTTTCGAAATGGAATGCCACTTGTGTTACGCCACTTTGAGTAGCGGATTTGTATGGTTGGACGATCAAATCGGCTGCGCCGAAGTACTTACAGAGGTCGGCATCTGCGATAAACTCATTTTGGATAAGTACTCTGTCCGTCAAACCGTTAGTATCAATCTGTGTGCGGTACTTATCTTCGTCTTCGTAAAACTCGCCTGCGATGATGAGTCGCAAGTTAGGCAGTTGCTCCTTGACTTTGCCAAAGGCATCCAGCAGAAGGTCAAGCCCCTTGTACGCACGTACCAAACCAAAGAAAAGCATATACTGGTTGTTTGGATCGAGTTTGAGCGATTGGCATGCCTGTTCTTTGCTTATCTGCTGACCGTAATGGTCGTAAATAGGGTGGGGGTAGGAGGTCTTTGGCTTGGCGCCATTATCTAAGTGGTTAATGTCTTGCACAACGCTTTCTGATAGCGCTACAAATCCATCGGTAGAGCGGACAAAGAAAGGCGCAAAGAGTTTGTCTAGTATGCTTGGCTCGTGTGGTATCATGTTGTGTACCAATGCGATGCAGCGTGTCTTGCCATTGCGTTGCGCAAGGCGCTGGATGATACCAAAGCATGGAGCGAAGAATGCCATCCAGTAGCAGGTAATGAGCAGGTCGGGTTGCATTTGTTGGATGCGGCGACCAACATTGAGCCAGTTGAGTGGGTTGCAAGAATTGACCAGTTGGCTGATTTTGAGGTCGGTAGGGGCTTGCTCGGAGGAGTATTGCGTCTTACCCGGGAAGAGGAAGGACGGGTATTGTAGGGTGAATGTGATGACTTCCACCTGATGTCCTTCCGCTTGCAGCTGGCGTGCCAGTCGTTCGTTGAAGGTGGCTAAACCACCACGAAAGGGATATGCTGTGCCGAGGATGATTATCTTCATTGAGTTTATAGTTTAAAGTTTATAGTTTAAACTCTAACCTCGTGCCTTTAACCTTTCGCCTTAAAAGCGTTCCAACCTTGGGCTTTGAGGGAGATTTCTTCTCCGTTGCGGCCGATGAGGTTGATACCGTATTCGGGTTTGGTGATGTGACCAATGAGATAGATATCATCCAATGGGATTAGTTTCTCGTAGTCATTGATGTCGCAAGTGAACAGCAACTCATAGTCCTCGCCGCCGTTGAGAGCGCAAGTCACGATGTTGAGGTTCATCTCCTCAGCTAAAGCTGCGGCTTGGTAGTCGATAGGCAGTTTGTCCTCATAGATAGAGCAGCCGACATTGGATTGCGAACAGATGTGCATGAGTTCGCTGCTGAGGCCATCGGAGATGTCCATCATGGCGGTAGGTTTGATGCCTGCCTCGTGGAGTTTCTCAATTATATCGCGACGTGCCTCTGGTTTGAGTTGGCGTTCGAGCAGGTACTCGCGTCCCTCAAAAGCGGGGGTAGCGTTCTCGTTGGCGTTCATGACAATACGCTCACGCTCAAGGAGTTGGAGGCCCATGTAAGCAGTGCCAAGGTTGCCTGTAACACAAATGAGGTCGTGCTCTTTCGCACCATTGCGATAGACAATGTCAGAGTCATATGCCTCGCCCAGACATGTGATAGAGATGGTGAGACCCGTCATAGAGGCGCAGGTGTCGCCACCAACGAGATCAACGTTGTATCGATCGCAAGCAAGGCGGATGCCTGCGTAGAGTTCTTCGAGGTCTTCTACGGAGAAACGCTTGCTAATGCCCAAAGAAACAGTTATTTGTGAGGGGGTAGCGTTCATGGCGTAGATGTCGGAGAAATTGACAACTGCCGCCTTGTAGCCAAGATGCTTGAGTGGCACATATTCGAGGTTGAAGTGTATGCCTTCGAGCAGGAGGTCGGTAGTGACGAGTGTGCGTTTATCTTTGTGATTGAGCACAGCCGCATCGTCTCCGATGCCCTTTTGGGTGGAAGGTTGCAGGGTTTTTACGTCTTTTGTGAGGTGGCGAATAAGTCCAAATTCGCCTAAAGTTGAAATCTCTGTTCTTGCCATAACCAACGGAATTTTTGAATTATGAATTAAACGCGCAAAGGTACAAAAAAAAAAGCACAACAGCAAGAAAAATGAACAAAAGTTCACTTTTAGGTGCTAATTAAACAAAATTTTACTCATTTGCCGTTAAGAAATGTTGATTTATTTTCTGATTTTTAAGTGAGACACTCGAACGCTATTTCCAAAATGATATATAGATGGTGGCTTATCTTGTAGAAATATCCGCAATTTTTTGCACAAGTGCAAAAAATGTAGTACTTTTGTGAGCATTTTGGCTGAAAATATATTGCTCTATGTCAATACAAAATAAACAACTTCGGAAAGATTTAATTATAATAATGAGGTTAATGATTGTCTTTGCTGTATTCGGAATCATTACCTTGATAGGTGTGTATAAGAAAAGTCGCGTGGTAAAATGCGAACTTACAGCTATCCAATATTACAACATTACCAGCGATTCTACGGTAGAAGTGCGCCCCTGTCTGGATTTTTATGAGGATATCACGCATCTCATTATTCCCTCATCGGTGACTCATAACGACTCCATCTTCTATGTGGTTGGCATTGCCGATCAAGCCTTTGAGCGTTGCCAACGGCTGAAGGAAGTGGTACTTCCTGAGAGCATTAGCAGCATTGGTAAATATGCATTTTCCTCTTGCTGTGACCTAGTTAAGATTAATATACCCAAAGGTGTAACCACAATCAAAGCTGGTGCATTTTCCAGATGTAAGTCCTTGCAATCTATTGAACTGCCTGATCATCTGTCTTGCATACCAAACTCCCTCTTTCAATCTTCTGGAATCAAACGTATCGATATACCTATTGGCGTGGTAGAAATAGGTGTATATGCTTTTGCTCATTGTGATTCGCTTACAGCCATTCATATTCCTAATACCGTGACCACGCTTGGTCATACTATATTCGCTCATTGCAGCTCATTGCGCTATATAGAGATTCCGAATAGTGTGACCGTTATACCTGCGTTGGCATTTTATAGGTGTAGATACTTAAGAGATGTGAAACTTCCCAATAGTATAACGCATATCGAAAGTAGCGCGTTTGAATCTTGCGCATTGCAGACTATAGATATTCCCAATAGTGTAATCAGCATAGAATCTGATGCGTTTGCGTTGAATTATTATCTAGATTCTATTTTTATTCCTATTAGTGTCACTCATATTGATTATTTTGCATTTGATCCAGATAAATATGGTCATGGCTCTCAAGTTTTCGATCCATTTAAGTCAGAGCCTAAGATTGTATATGAAGGAACCAAAGAGCAATGGTCGCAAATTTATGAAGATATAGGTTTGGGTGATCCCACTAATGGACTTGATATCCATTGCGCGGACGGGGTAATTGAAGCTACATCTCATTCAGATGAATAATTGACCTTGCAAAGCAATATCTTGTATAATGCTGATTATCTGTTGATTATAAAGAAAAAAATGGGGGGGGGTAAAAATATTTGCGAAAACTACAAGGAAAGTAAAAGATGGTACGGAAATAGTAACAGAATGGTAACGGTAGAGGCGGGAGAAAAGCTATATCAATTTGCAGAAAAAAACATTTTTAGACTAATTTTAATGCGGTTGCCCTGACAAATTTCGTATTATCTTGCATATATCAAAAAAAAGTTGTAACTTTGCCGCGTATTTTAGTCATTATAAAACAACTATGAAGAGAATAGAAAAAATAGGAGAATATTTCCTGCTCATGGGACGTGTGTTTCGCGTGCCTGATCGTTGGCGTATGTTCTGGAGACAAATGAGCAAAGAGATGGAAAAACAAGGATTAGAATCCATTCTCATCACGCTGATCGTGAGCGTGTTTATGGGCGCCATCATGACCCTACAAACAAAACTGAACACAGAAAATCCGTTACTACCAGCTTACTCTACTGGTTTGGTCACACGCGATTGTATCTTGCTAGAGTTCTCCAGCACAATCCTCTGTTTGCTATTGGCAGGAAAAGTGGGTAGTAATATCGCTTCTGAGATTGGCACCATGCGTATAACAGAGCAAATCGATGCTATGGAAATCATGGGCGTAAACTCAGCTAACTACTTAATTCTGCCAAAGATAGTTGCGTTTATGGTGATGATGCCGCTGCTCGTAACCCTATCTATGTTCATGGGTCTATTGGGCGGCTACGGCATTAGCGCTATCACCAATGTGCTGCCCATATCGGAGTATCTACTGGGTATTCAGTATGCGTTTATACCATTCTATGTCTGGTACTCGTTTATCAAGACGATTGTTTTTGCATTCGTAATCGCTAGCATGTCTTCTTATTATGGTTATTACGCAAGAGGCGGCGCGTTGGAAGTGGGTAAGGCCAGCACAAAGGCGGTTGTAAATAGCAGTATAGTGATCTTGCTGCTGGATGTGGTGCTGACGAACTTGATGCTGAATTAGTGTAAGGTGTAGAGTGTAAAAAAGCGAGAAATTATGATTCAGGTAAAGGATGTAGTGAAGAGTTTTGACGGGAATGTGGTATTGAACCATATTTCTGCCAACTTTGAAGACGGTAAAGTGAATATGATTATCGGTCAATCAGGATCAGGAAAGACTGTGCTGATGAAGTCGATGATTGGATTGCATCAGATTGATGCTGGTCAAATTGTCTTTGATACCCGCAACGGACAAGAAAACTTGGCGGAGATGAAAGAGAAAGAGGTACGCATGTTGCACCGCGAGGTGGGTATGCTGTTTCAAGGGGCAGCATTGTTTGATAGCATGACCGTGCAGGAGAATGTGATGTATCCGTTGGAGATGTTCTCTGAAATGAGTAAGGACGAGATGGTGGCACGAGCGCGATTTTGTTTGGAGCGCGTGAATATGCCAGAAAGGGCGTTTGGACTGATGCCAAGCGAGATTAGCGGCGGTATGCAAAAGCGTGTGGCTATTGCGAGAGCAATTGCGTTGAATCCGAAGTATTTGTTCTGCGACGAGCCCAACTCAGGTCTTGACCCCAAAACAAGCCTAGTTATTGACAAACTGATTCAGGATATCACACAGGAATACGGCATCTGCACCATCGTTAACAGCCACGATATGAACTCGATTATGGAGATTGGCGACAATATCGTTTTCCTACGCAATGGCGTGAAAGAATGGCAGGGCAGTAGGCATGAGATTTTCCATGCAGATAATGAGGCATTGAATGACTTTGTGTTCGCGAGCGAATTGTTTAAGAAGGTAAAACAGACCGCCCATACGGGCTGTTAGAAGTTGGACCGCTTTGCTGTTAGAAGTTAGACTTAGAGATATGAAGCGATTGATTTTGATATTGGCTATGGGCTATGGGCTATTGGCTATCGCTCAGAAGCCAGCACGAGTACCTGCTTATCAAGGAGTAATTGAGCGGGTGCAGCCTAATGGAGATACGGTGTATGTGCGATTGCATGGGGATGAGCGCCATCATTGGATGACACTAGAGGATGGAAAAACATTGGTGAAAGAAAATAAAAAAGGATATATCTGCTACGCCAAAAAGAAAAAAGATGGCACAATAGTGGCAACATGTAAAAAAGTGAAACAAGAAAAGAAATAATATGAAAAAAATAGGATTATTTATCGTATTTAGCGCATTGGTATGCTCGGCATGGGCAGTACCAGCACGCAAAACAGGAGTAACAGTAACACAACCAGACGGTAGTACAATAACTGTGTATCAGCATGGTGATGAGCATTTTCATTGGCAAACCAATGCAAATGGCGAATGGCTAAAGATGGACACTGACGGATTCTACCGCGTAACAGAGGCACTAAGCGCAGGGCAGATAGAAGCAAGGCGAATGGCATCTCCAAAGCGAGTTTCAATGGCTGCTTATCCATTGAATGTTGCGCCTAGAGGATTGGTGATATTGGTTAATTTTACCGATGCTGCTTTTGAAACAGAAAAAGCGGAGATGGATAGTATGCTGACTGGTATGAATTATACCCGTGATTATTCATACACCTACCGAGGCAAGACATACAAGATAAGCTCTGAGGGTTCCGCACGTCAGTATTTCCAAGACGCATCTCATGGACAATATAATCCAGTGTTTGATGTGGTTGGTCCTGTGACTGTGAGCAATAATGTGTCGTATTACGGAAAAAATAATAGTGCAGACCAAGATACACGTCCCGAAAAAATGATTGAAGAGGCTTGTAAACTAGCAGATACTGAATGTAATGTGGATTTTTCTCAATACGATAATGATGGGGATGGGTATGTGGATTTTGTGTTTGTGATTTATGCTGGATATGGAGAAGCAGATGGAGGTGGAGAAAATACCATTTGGCCACATGCGTGGAATCTCTACAATGCAGCAGGAAGAATGTGCGAGGTAGATGGTAAGATTGTGGATTTGTATGCTTGTGGTAATGAGTTGGACTACTACTCCAAGAAGCACACAGGTATTGGTACATTCTGCCATGAGTTCAGCCATGTGTTGGGTTTGCCAGACTTGTATGTAACCAATACTGCGACTCATACCACGATGAATGAATGGGATATTATGGATTATGGCCCATATAATAATGATGGTAATACCCCTCCGACCTTTTCTGCGTATGAACGATTTTTTATGGGTTGGTTGCAACCACGACTGATTACCGAGCCAGAGAATGTGGTGCTGAAGGACTTGCTGGAGAGCAATGAGGGATTGTTGATTTCAACAACCGATGAGCACAATTTAGTGGGTAATGACC